>JAFULL010000123.1 GCA_017473345.1 Clostridia bacterium
AGCTCGATCACTTCGTCCTTGCCGACGATGACCTTGCCGATGTTCTGTTTGAGTGCCGTAATCACTTGACGCGGATTGAGCATTTGGAACGCTCCTTCTTTTTTGAAATGTCAAAGCATACACGCAAAGCAAACGCGTACACGGGTATTATAACGGATTATCTCAAATTTTACAATAGTATGACAAAAGTTTTACGACAATCCATTTTCATGTAAGTCTCCCCTTGCCAAACCCCATCCGCGGAGGGTATAATAGATACAACGAACCATCCGGGAGGAAAATAAAATGAAAGAACTGGTAGAGGCCATTCGCAATCAGGGCGTTGGCATCGGCGATGACATCGTAAAAGTCGACATGTTTTTGAATCACCGTCTGGATACGGAGCTGGTCGTCAAAATGGGCGAGGCGTTCGCGGCGGAGTTTGCCGACACCAAGCCTGATCTGGTGCTGACGGTCGAGGCCAGCGGCATCGCTGCGGCGCTCACCACCGCCATGGCGCTGGGCAACCTGCCCGTGGTATTTGCCAAAAAGAGCCAGACCCGCAACGTGACCGGCGAGGTGTACCAGTCCAGCGCCTTCAGCTTCACCCACGGTGTGGAAAACCACATCCGCGTTTCGAAGGCCTATCTGCCGCAGGGTCTGCGCGTGCTCATCATTGACGACTTCCTGGCCAACGGCGCGGCTGCGTCCGGCCTGTGCGACATCGTGCGCCAGTCCGGCGGCACGGTGTGCGGCATCGGCGTGTGCGTGGAAAAGTGCTTCCAGCCCGGCCGTCATGTTCTGGAAAGCATGGGCTACAAGGTGGTTGCTCTGGCTCAGGTGGAAGGCATCGATCAGGGCCGTCTGGTGGTAAAGGACTGACAAAGTTTTTTTCAGGCTTCTCTCCGAAACGGGGGAGAAGCCTTTTTATCTCTATGGTCAAGCACGTGCTGTTGTGTTATAATGTACGTTGTTTCTTTTTTCATTCTGCTTTTTACGGAGGTGCTTTCATGCACATTCTGGTTGTAGGCGCCGGCAAGGTCGGTCATATGATCGCCGAACATCTGGCGCGTGAAGAGCATGACGTGACCGTGATCGACCGCAGCGATGAAGTGGTGCACCGCATTGACGACACGCTGGACGTGATGTGCATACGCGGCAACGGCGCCAACGCATCCACTCTTTTGGAAGCCGGTGCGGACAAGGCCGACATCATCATCGCCACCACCGCCAGCGACGAGACCAACATGCTGTGCTGCCTCATCGCCAAGCGGCTGGGCGCAAAGTTTGCCATCGCGCGCATCCGCGACCCCGAGTTCAACGAAAGCCTTGCCCTTTTGCAGCGCGAAATGGGCATCGACCTGGCCGTCAACCCCGAGCGCGCCACGGCGCTTGAAATCAGCCGTCTTTTGCGCTTCCCCTTTGCATCCAACATTGAAGCGTTTGCCAAGGGCCGCGTAGAAATGGTTGAATTCCGTGCGCTGGAAAAGGACGCCGTGGTGGGCATTCCCCTGCGCGAGATCCATCACAAGCTGCGCGGCATCCCCCATGTGCTCTACGCCGCTGTGGAGCGCAGCGGCAGCGCCATCATCCCCAACGGCGACTTCGTTATCGAACCCGGCGACCGCGTGCACGTTGCCGCCGACATGGTGACCATCACCACCTATTTCCGCTACCTGGGCAAAAACTCGCTGCGCGTTAAGGACGTGATGATGCTGGGCGGCGGCCGCATCAGCTATTATCTGGCCAGGATGATCGTGCCCATGGGCATCCACGTCAGCATGACCGAGATCAACGAAAAGAAGGCCCTGGATCTCAGCGAAGCCCTGCCGGAGGTCAACGTTATCTACGGCGACGGCACCGACCAGGAGCTGCTGGATCAGGAAGGCCTTGCCCAGATGGATGCGTTCATCGCCCTGTGCGACCGCGACGAGGAAAACCTGATGACCGGCCTGTACGCCGTGCGTCAGGGCGTGCCCAAGGTGGTTGTGAAAAACAACCGCGGCGGCTACGACGACATCATCAA
The DNA here is from genome assembly GCA_017473345.1 of Clostridia bacterium. Lineage (GTDB taxonomy): Bacteria > Bacillota > Clostridia > Christensenellales > Aristaeellaceae > Limiplasma. Next base: position 2,006 of record JAFULL010000123.1, read on the forward strand.
CGCCATGGGTCTTGACTCCATCGTCAGCCCCAAGGCCATCACCTGCGCCTACATTCTGCGCTATGTGCGCCAGCGTGAAAACGCCACCGGCACGCGCGTGGAGCGCCTCTACAAGCTGATGGACGGCAAGGCCGAGGCACTGGAATTCATCGCCCGTCCATCTGACCCCTATGTGGGCATTCCGCTCAAGGATCTCACCATCCGCCCCGGCACGCTGGTGGCGGTCATCGTGCGCCGCGGCAAGGTCATTGTTCCCTTCGGCAACGACCACATCGAAGCCGGCGACAGCGTGGTCATCCTTGTGCGCGAAAGCGGCGTGAGCGACCTGAACGAGGTTATCCGCAAATGAACAAACGACTTGTGATCCGCCTGCTGGGCGCCATCATGCTGATCGAGGCGCTGGCGATGCTGCCGTCGATGCTCATTTCCATCGTGACGCATGACGGCTGCGTGCAGGCATTCTTAAACACCATCGCCATTCTGTGCCTGTGCGGCATGCCCATGTGGCTGCTTGCCCGCCCGAAGGAAAGTAACCTGCGCGCCCGCGAAGGCTTTGTAACCGTGGCGCTTGCGTGGGTCATTCTCAGTGCATTCGGCGCGCTGCCCTTTGTGTTCAGCGGCATGATCCCCAATTATGTCGACGCGCTGTTTGAAAGCGTATCCGGCTTCACCACAACGGGTGCAACGGTTTTCGCCAATTTTGAAGGCGCGCCCAAAGGCATTATGTTCTGGCGCAGCTTTACCCACTGGATCGGCGGCATGGGCGTGCTGGTATTGACCCTTGCGCTTTTGCCCAGCATGACGGGCCGCGCGTCGCACCTTGCCCGCGCCGAAAGCCCCGGCCCCAGCTTCAGCAAAATCGTGCCCAAGATGGGCGACAGCGCCAAGATTCTCTACATTATCTACGCGGTGCTTACGATCGTGGAATTTGGCGTGCTCATGCTTTGCGGCATGGGCCCCTACGACGCCGCCATCCACGCCATGGGCACAGCCGGAACGGGCGGTTTTTCCAACTACGGCGCAAGTGTGGGCGCATTTGACAGCGCCCTGATCGATGGCGTGATCACTTTTTTCATGGTGCTGTTTGGCATTAACTTTGCCCTGTTCTACCGCGTACTCACCGGCGGCTGGCGCGATGCGCTCAAGTCTGAGGAGCTGCACTGGTATCTGGGCATCTTTACCGTGTGCACGCTGGGCGTTACGCTGCTCATCATGCCGCAGTACGGCAGCTTTGTACAGTCGCTTCGCTACGGCAGCTTCCAGATCGCTTCCATCATATCCACCACGGGCTATGCCACGGCGGACTACAACCTGTGGCACCCCGCCGCGCAGATGCTGGTGCTGTTTGTGATGTTCACCGGCGCGTGCGCCGGCTCCACCGCAGGCGGCATGAAGGTGGTGCGCGTGGCGCTTTTGAGCAAGCTGGCCGGACGCGAAGTGCGCCATACGTTCCAGCCGCGCAAGGTGCAGGTGGTGCGCTTCGAGGGCAAGGGCACTGATGAAAACATACTGGCGCAGACCGCCGTGTTCTTCTTTGCCTACATCGCGCTCATTCTCATCGGCTGCTTTCTGGTATCGCTGGAAGGCAAATACGGCTTTGCAGCCAACTTCACCGCCGCGCTTACCTGCGTAAACAACGTGGGTCCCGGCCTTGCCGAGATCGGCCCCATGTATAACTTTGCCGGATATGGCCCCTTTGGCAAGCTGATCCTGAGTTTGCTGATGCTGTGCGGCCGTCTGGAGCTGTTCCCCATTCTGGTACTGTTCCACCCTGCCATCTGGCGAAAGGGATAAAATCATGATCATCAACACAGGGCTGCGCACCGACATTCCCGCCTTTTACACGCCATGGCTGTTAAACCGCCTGCGCGAAGGGTTTGTGCTGGTGCGCAGCCCTTATGCACCCTCGCGGGTCACACGCTACCGCCTGTCGCCCGACGTGGTGGACGTGCTGGGCTTCTGCACCAAAAACCCTGCGCCCCTGCTTGACCACATGGACGCGCTTGCGCCTTACGGCCAGTACTGGTTCGTGACCATCACGCCCTACGGGGCGGACGTCGAGCCCAATGTGCCGCCCAAAGAACAGGTGATGCAGGACTTCATCCGCCTGAGCCGCATCGTGGGCCCCGGCAGCGTGGCATGGCGCTATGACCCCATTTTCATCAGCAGCGACTATCCCGTCGACCGCCACATCGCCGATTTTGAAACGATGGCGCGCACGCTGCAGGGCAGCACCCACACCTGCGTGATCTCCTTCATCGACCTGTATGAAAAGGTGAAGCGCAATTTTCCCGAAGCGCGTGAGGTAAGCCCCTCCGACCGGCTGACGCTCGGCCGCGAGATGGTGCGCATCGCCCGCAGATACGGCATGACCGTCAAGCCCTGTGCTGAAGGAAATGATCTGGCCGCCGCAGGCGCGGACACCTCCGGCTGCATGACCATCGCCGCCTATGAACAGGCCATCGGCCAACGGCTCATCGTGCCCAAAACCATAAAGCCTACCCGTGCGCAATGTGCCTGCCACCTGAGCTGCGACATCGGCGCGTACAACACCTGCGGCCACTTGTGCCGCTACTGCTACGCTAATTACGACGCCCAAACCGTGCTTCACAACCTGCGCGCGCACGACCCATCCTCCCCCATGCTGCTGAGCAGCGTGCTGCCTTCCGACGAGATCATCTCCGCCCGTCAGCAAAGCTGGATCGACCGGCAAATTTGCATTTTTGACCTGTGAAACCTGCAAAATGCTGTTGAAATCAGCCGGTAGTTTGTGTATAATAAAACGTAGTTACGAATTGAAACAATCAAATACAGCAAAGGAGAGGATCGTATGATTATTACCATTGGTCGCGAATACGGCAGCGGCGGCCGCGAGATTGGTCAGCTGGTAGCCGAAAAACTGGGCGTGCCGTTTTACGACAAAGAGATCCTCACCCGCGCCGCTGAAGAAAGCGGCCTGTGCAAGGAAATTTTTGAAAAGAACGACGAAAAGGCCTCTGTGGGCGGCATGATCGCCGGGTCTCACAGCGGCATGCATATGGCCATGGCTGGCGCCGGGCTGCAGATGCCGCTGAATCAGCGCGTGTTCCTTGCGCAGTTTGACGCCATCAGCAAAATCGCCGCCGAGGGCGACTGCGTCATCGTTGGCCGCTGCGCCGACTATGTACTCAAGGACGTGCCCAACGTCACCCATGTGTTCCTCTACGCCAGCGAGGAAAAGCGCATCGAGCGCATCATGCGCGTGGAAAACTGCGACCGCGACCGCGCGCGCGAGCTCATCCGCAAGACCGACAAGCAGCGCAAAAGCTACTACAATTTCTTCGCCGACGGCAACTGGGGCCTGCGCTCCAATTACGACCTGATGGTGCGCACCGACGACCATGATCCTCACGACGTGGCCAACGCCATCATCTCCTTCACCAGAGACATCACAAAGTAAATCATTCAGCCCCGTCCCTGAAGGGACGGGGCTTTCAGCGTGTCGAAAAAGCTCGCCTGCGGCGATCTTTTCCGCCAAAACAGGTTTTCACTGCACCTACGGTGCGGTCGTGAAAACCTGCAAGGAAACCTTGCTGCCCTCCGACACCTCCCAATGGGTTTATCGACAGTCATTCAGCCCCGTCCCTTCAAGGACGGGGCTGTACTACTCTTCCAAAACGGCGCATATGCTTGGTAACAAAGCCGTTTTAGGAGGAATGAATACCATGAAGGATAGCCATACTGCGCCTCAGGTTTTGCGCGAAGAGCTGCCCGTTCAGCGTTTTGTTTGCGACACGCTGGGTCAGGCCGTGGTGGAGGGCGAAGTGGCGCTGCCCGGCGGCCTGCGCGAGGAAACGCGCGTGCTGTGCACACAGGCGCTGGCAGTGCTGGAGCATGCCAATGTGGAAAACGCCCGCGTGGGCGTGGATGGGCGCGTGACGTTTCATGTGCTGTACACACAGGGCGATCCAACCCGCGTGAGCACGCTGGAAGCCGCTGCCGATTTTACCCATCCCATCGACATTCCCGGCGCGCAGCCCGGCATGACCGCCCTTGTAAGCCTCTCGCCCGAGCATGTGGAGGCCAGCGCGCAGGGCGGACGGCTGCACCTGATGGCCATTCTGCGCGTACACGCGCGCGTACTGACGGACGAGCCGGTGAGCGTGGTGACCGGCGTGCAGGACGTGGACGGATTGATGCTGCGCACCGAAACGGTGCGTGTACTGCGTCCCGGCTGTCAGGGCGCGCAGGACGTGCTGATCCGTGATGAATGCGAGCTGCCCGCCGCGCTGCAGATCAACGATACGCTGTATGCAACGGCCATCGCCACCGTGCATGAGGTAATGGGCGGCGAAGAACGCGCGGCCGTCACCGGCACCATCGACCTGGAGGTGACGCATGTCAGCAGCATGCCGTCGCGCCCGGTGGTCATCACACGGCACTCTATCCCCTTTGACGAAACCCTCGCCCTCAGCGGCGAACGCGGCGACGGATTATGCTGCAGCGCCGTCGTGCGCGACGTGGCAGTGCTTTCGCAGGAAGCCGGCGATGACGGCGAACGCACGCTTCGTGCCGAAGTGCTGCTGGGGCTGCAGGTACAATCCGCCCGCACCAAAGACGTATGTCTGCTTTTGGACGCCTACACCACGCAGGGCGACGCGCTTGCGCTTGAGACCCAGTCTGTCCGGCGCGTGTGTGCTCACCGGCAGATCCGCACGGCGGAGAGCGGCCGTCTGACGCTGCTTTTGGACGGTCAGCCGCCGGTGCGCACGCCGCTGAAGGCCGTGCTGACCCCCATCATCACCGACCTCACCCCCCAGAGCGGCCGCCTGAATGTGGAGGGCATGATGGACGTGACCCTGCTGTACATGACCGACGACGACCCTTCGCCCCGGACGTGGCACACCGAGGAGCCCTTCCGCATGACCTTCGCCTGCGACCCCAGCCTGCCCGAGAGCATCATCCTGACTCCCGGCATGGTGGACGTAACCCCTGTCACCAGCGACCGGGTGGAGGTGAAATACATTCTGCACCTGGACTGTCAGGACGTACAGCTGGCCCCGGAGCAGATGGTGACGCAGGTGACCGCCTGTCCTGCCGGCGAGCGCGAACCGGGCATGGTGGTATATTTCAGCCAGCCCGGCGAGACCCTATGGGACATTGCCAAGCGTTACCGTGTGAATGCTGAAGCGATCAAACGGATGAACCCGACGATCAGCGAGGAGGGGGCTGCGCAGGTACAGCGCGTGCTGATGTGGAGCAGGTGAGGGGGCGAGCCTCCTCAGGCCTCTCCCTGGGGTTGTACCTTGCGGTACAGTGCGATCAGCTTCGCTTATGACGGCGGCAGCTTACGCGCCGCGTTGTGAGGCAGGTTGCCTCAGCCCGATGACTTAACTAAGCAGCGCTCATACTCCTCTCCGCTCCGCTCGGGCCAGAGGGATGTCTGGGGGGACCCCGCACCGGTCCCCCCGGCCCTTCGGGCCTCACATTGTACCGCTGCATTCGCCCACCGCAGGTGCCCCCCTCTGGACTCCCCGTCTCCCCCCTTCCCGCGCTGGGGCAAAGCCCCAGACCCCAGCATGGGGTCTTTTTCTTTATAGGCGGGTTGAGAGCGTTACTTTGCTATACCTGCTCCACTCAAGCGAGCCG
>JAFULL010000124.1 GCA_017473345.1 Clostridia bacterium
CAGCGTCATTTACATTTTGGAAGCACCGGCTGGAACCCAGGCGCACACCGCAGCCGCTATCATCAACCATGACAATGCTTTGCGCAGCACATTTTTCATGGTTCTTTCTCCGTAACAACAAGAATATGAAATCAAAACAGCACGTTTCAGCGAAAAAAGCAATCGTCACACTCCGACAGCAGCAGGGCAAATCTGCATTTTTTCAGTTTCCCACTTGTATTTGATGGGTTGTTTTGCTATGATGATGAAAAAATCGCAGCAAAAAAATTCATCAGCAAGGAGAACTGATATGGAAAGATTACTTGAGCTCGTTACATCTGTCAACAGCGCTGTCAACAGCTTTGCCTGGGGACCGGTGATGCTTGTGCTTCTGGTGGGTACGGGCATTTACCTTTCTGTGCGCACAGGCTTTTTGCAGGTACGAAAATTCGGCTTCATTGTCAAGAATACCATCGGGTCCCTGTTCAGCAGAAATAAGCAGGACAGACAGCCCAATCTCACGCCCTTTCAGGCAGTGTCCACTGCGCTGGCCAGTACCGTGGGCACCGGCAACATCGCAGGCGTTACAGGCGCTATTTTCGTGGGCGGTCCCGGCGCGGTGTTTTGGATGTGGGTGAGCGCGTTCTTTGGCATGTGTACCAAATATGCTGAGATCGCTCTGGCGGTCAAATACCGTGAAACAGACGAAAAAGGCCAGCATCGCGGTGGGCCCATGTATTACATCGAGAAAGGGTTGGGCGCCAAGTGGAAGCCGCTGGCCATCGTGTTTGCAGTGCTGTCCGGCATCGCCTCTTTCGGCATCGGCAACATTGCGCAGTCTACGGAAATCGCCGGTACCATGAGCAGCTTGCTGCATGTGGATCCGCTGATCACAGGCGTGATTCTGGCAGCCGTGGTAGCGGTGGTCATTCTGGGCGGCATTCAGCGAATTGGTCAAGTGACCTCGCTGATGGTGCCCTTCATGGCGGCCTTCTACGTTCTGGCCGGTCTGAGCGTACTCATTCTGCGCATCGCCGATATTCCGGCCGCGCTGTGCTCCATCGTCACCAGCGCCTTCAGCCTGGAGGCTGTAGGCGGTGGCCTGTTTGGCTACGTCATCATGCAGGCCATGCGTCAGGGCTTCGCCCGCGGCGTATTCTCCAACGAAGCCGGTCTTGGCTCCGCACCCATCGCTCATGCCAGCTCGTCCACCAGGGAACCCTGCGAACAGGCCATGTGGGGTGTGTTTGAAGTATTTGTGGACACCATCATCATCTGCACCATCACCGCGCTCACCCTCCTGCTCAGCGGCGTGCTGGACACCGCAGGCGGTCTGGATGCCTTTGCTTCCAAAGGCGCTGCAGCAGCGGCCGCGTTCAATGCCATCCTGCCCGGCAATGTGGGCGGCATTGTAATCCAGATCAGTCTGCTGTTCTTTGCCCTGTCCACCATCATCGGATGGAGCTACTACGGCGAACGCTGCTGGGCCTACATCAGTGGAGAAAACCGTGTGGTCGCGATTGCATACAAGGTTATTTACGTGCTCATGTGCGTGGTAGGCGCAGTTGGCTCCGGCACCCTCATGTGGGATATCGCCGACACCCTCAACGGCCTGATGGCCATTCCCAACCTGATCGCTTTGCTTGCCCTCAGCGGCGTGGTAGCGGCTGAGACAAAGCGTTATTTCGATCACAGGGAGCTCAGGGACAAGCGCAGATAGCCGCTATTCCCCTCCAATTGCAAATCCCTCTTCCCTCCGACAAATGTCAGCTGGAAGAGGGGATTTCTTTTACAGGGAAAGCATCGCCAAACTGACCACCGACAGCGCGATACCAATCGCCTCCGTGCGGCTGATTTTTTCCTTAAACAGGATCGAGCTGAAAACAATGGTCAGCACCAGAATGAGGCCATTTTCAACAGTGTAGAACACCGGGAGCGATTCCACCCGGCCTATCAGGATCATCAGCTGCACCACCGCAAGCGCCGCCGCAACACCCGCGCCTATTACGCTGCCCCATGCCCTGGGGCACATGCGGAAGGCGCGCAGGGTATGGCCCTTTTTGCGCAGGAGCAGAGCTGCCAGCGAAATACACGCCGAACTCAGGAATGTAATAACAATCATCTGATTGCGCTCAGCCGGGCCCGCCAGACGCTGCTGGGCAGCCATGATAACTGCATAGGCGCCATTGACGAAGAACAGCAGCGTCACCCAGCGAATATAGCCCTTTTTCACATCGCGCAGCACCATGCTATCCGCATTGACCAGCACGAAGCTGGCAAGCATGGCCGCAATTCCCATCCACCTCAGAGCCGACAACACTTCTCCCCAGAACACCAGTGCAAACACCATCGGGATAACTACCGAGCCAAATAGGCGGAAGATGCTTTGGAAACCGAACGGGCCGGTGCGCGAGGCGTTGATGATGCACAAATTATACACAAACAGCACCGCGCCGTTGATCAGCCCCAGCGACCAAGTGATGGAACTGGCATCCAGCCGGAAGCCCAGCGTCACCGTCAGCACGCCCATGCCCACCACAAGCCCATACAACGTGGAATACACCGGCGTGCCATCATTGGCCTGACCATCAAAATGAATCGCATACAGTTTGCCAAACAGCCCCTGACACACATAGCACATCACGCAGGTCATCAACAGCCCAGTTGTCATCGCATTTCCCATCGTTTTTAGCGGCTCCTTTGTACAATGTCCGTGTCATCATATGACTTCGGGGGAGGAGTTGTCAAGGAGTAACGAACTGCTGTATTTATAGCATAGAGATAGTGCTAACAAGAGAAGTACGTTTGCTTTATGGGCTGTCTTTTTTGTGTTGATACGACGTGGAATGGGATGGGAACAGAAAAAGGTGAGGATGCCGTGTTAGGCATCCTCACCTCGATTTTTTCATTCGCAAAATGTCATATCTTCTTCCTTGATACTCTGGAGGTTTCCGTCCTTTTCCTGCATCTCCACATTTTTTACCTTGTTTCCGTAGTTTCCACTAATCACACGCGGAACACAGTCGTTTTACCGCACTTGGAATGATGGGGCACTTCATTCAGTCTGTATCCCGTTCACAGATGTAACCAAACTGTCGGGATAGCGGATGACGTAGTTAGAGATATATTCCTGATAGCCGAAGCATCATTTTTCGTGGTTTATCCCAAAACAGCAGGCACTGATTCCGCTTTTTCAATATCAAACCATAGGAACCTTAACCACAAACTTTTCGATCGTTTGCTCTTGATCCACCATACATTTTGCCTTGTGGGCTTCACCGGGGAAAACGATCAGCACATCGTCTGACGTCATTTTCATGCAGCTGTCCCACGGCCCGCGGGAGCCGATGTAATCCTTGTCGGGCTTTTCCTCAACCACTGTCATCGCGGCCTGATCAGCGCATAGGATGAGTTCTTCGCCGCTGAGGATCAGATGGATGTCAATGTTGATCACATGCGTTTCGTAGAGCATCTTCTCTTCCGGCTGGGTGACATAATCAAACCGGTTGCCGAACACATCCGCCGTCAGTTCATTTCTGCCCATGGAAAGGCTTCGAAGATCGCATTCCATAATGGCGCGGATAGCGCCATCCAGCTTTGCGGAGAGTCCCATATAATTGGAAAGATCCTTCTTTTTGCAGTAAATCATCCGTTCATCCCTCCATGTCCCCATCAGCTTCAAAAGCAAACAGCCGTACCTTGTCCTGTCCCCATGTAGAAAGAATCTTAAGCGTCAGAGCGGTGCAGTTTTCCACATCCAGCGTATGTCTGCACAGGCGGTGATGGTTGTCTCCCACCTCCAGCACAGTCTGACTGCTTCCGTCCGCCAGATGCGCCGTCAAACAGTAGGATTTGATCATCGTAGGCGGCACAAAGGACAGTTCATTGGTGAGCAGACGGTTGTGGAACATGTTGCGCTTGAGCGTTCGTTCGTTTTCGGGCAAGGTTTCGCGGTCGAGATCGCTGTCCATCACCAGACGCACACGGCGAATATGCGCAGGCTTCTCAAAACGGTAGGTGATTTCATCGCCGATCCGACCCGTCCATGCATGATCGCCGTCCTCGCGCTGACGGTCGATGCCGTCGCGCAGGGATTCAAGCGCCTCTCCCCCGCCCTCAAGTCCGGCGGACTGACAGAGCGGGCTGACGGTACGCCTGATGTGCGGCAGGAAGCAGTCATCATCCTGCAGCGCATGCTGAAGCTCGCCCAGGTGCTTCTGCGCCACTTCATGAGGCAGACAATCGTGCCTGACCGCCACTGCTGCCGCGGTGCCCACAGCCTGCCCCAGAAGCGCACAGGTGCCTATCACGCGGGTGGAGCTCATGGCGGCATGCGTAACGGAGATGTTGCGCCCGGCAAACATCAGGTTGGGAATGGCAGCGGAATAAAGCGTGCCGAAGGGAATGCCGTAGGGAGAGGGCGCAGGATGGAAGATGTTGGGTGGCTGCACAGTACGGAAGCCCGCCGGATGATGATCGTCCATCGTCCAGCCGCCAAAAGCGATCTCATCATCAAAATGACCGCCTGCAAGGACGTCGTTCTCGGTCATGGTGTATGCGCCGATGTAGCGACGGCTTTCACGCTTTCCGGGCAGCGCGCCGATCCAGCTGAGCTTCCAGTTCTTATGCTTTTCGCGCTGATCCGGGTCGTTTTTGAGATAATCCCACATACCGTAGGCCAGAGACTGAAGTTCCTGCGCGATTTCCTCGGTTTCGCCGATGGTGTCGCGCTGTCCGCCCAACTCCAGATACCAGAAGTTCTCCGTCACCTGACTCATATCAGGCTCACGGTGGACGAGCTTTTCAGGCGTGATTTTTTCTGCCCATTCAGGCGCGATGAAAGGCTGTTCCGTTGTCGTTTCCTCAGCCTGGACAAGGCATGACAGACCCATGGTGTTTTTGTCGGCTTCCAATGGCGCAATGCTTTCGTTAAACTCCGCGCGCGCCTCGCGGCCTTCACGGAATGGCGCGCCGGTCAGGGGTGCAAGAATACTGTCGCCGGAGCAGTCGGCAAACAGCTTCGCCTGCACCCTGTGGAAGCGCTGCGTGGTCATCTGCCAGCCGGTCACAGAAGCAATCCGACTTTCCTGCATTGCAGCATCCATGCACGAGCAGTTCAGAAGCAGGGTGATGTTCTTCTCCTGTTTCACCTTTTCATAGAGGATGCTGTCCCAGATGGAATAGTTCTTGTCCGGGTTGCGGTACTGGTTGTCCATCATGATCTCTTCCAGAATACCCGTTTCCCGGTTGCCGATGCCGTGCGCGCCGCTGACCCACATGCGGATCTCACTGGAGGCGTTGCCGCCAAGCACAGGACGTTCATGCATCAGAACCACTTTCACACCCCGGCGTGCAGCCGCAACCGCTGCGCACAGACCGGACAGACCTCCGCCGATGATGCACAGTTCCGTTTGATGCACAATGGTTTCAAGGGGCATAATCATTCCTCCTGACTGGTATAGGTGCGCAGAGCATCTGCGATCAGCGGCGTGTCGTACATGCCAAAGGACTGGGTGGAGTGGCCTTCGCGGGTGGTGTGAAGCTCAACCGGCACAAGCCGGGCCAGCGCAAGCGAGTGATCTGCAATGGGCACGGCGGTATCGTTCAAGCCATGACATAGAACGATGGGAACATCGGGCAGATTTTGCGTCTTCCGCGCGGGATTGTTCTTTTCAACGGCTGCGCGCAGCTTTTCTCCCTGAAGTCCCCAAGCCTTTTCCAGAGACGGAAGCGTAATCTTTTCAACATTCCATACGGTGAAAATGCCCGCCAGCGCCGCTACACGCTCCGGGTATTCCTGCGCAAAACGGAACATCTGACAGCCGCCTGCGGAGCTTGCCATGGGAACGCACTTTTCGCAATAGCCCTGTGCGGTCATCCACTCATACAGCGCAAGGATTTTCGCAAATCCCTCATCCTTCGCCCATACGTCCTGACCCATACTGACGGCGGCAAAGGCGCATCCATTTTCAAGCGCCAAATCGCGCTGACGGGCGTAGAAGGGCACGTCCCGGTAGCCAATTGCATCGCGTCCGCTGCCGTGGATCCCCATCACCCAATGGCGTACAGGCACATCAGGGGAGGCCAGATATACCTGACCTCCCGCAAGTTCAAAAAGATGCTCTTTCATGCTGTTATTCTTCGGGCAGATCGCGCACGCAGACGGTGGAATAGCTGCGGTGCGAGGTCAGGTTGTCAAAGCCAAGCGCATAGTCCGTGAGCGGAAGCAGCGCATGAGTCTCGTTGCCCTTCCTGACGAACGCCTCAGCAAAATTCACGCCGGCGCTGCGGCCGCGGTCGCCGTCGTGGCTCTCGAGGAACTTGTTGGCGAAGTCGCCGTTGTAGGCCTGGCTCTTGAAACAGTTCATGGCCTTTTTCTTCAGGCCGATCACGGGAGTGATATCGATATACACGTCATTGCGCGGCTGGATGGACCAGAACGCGCCGCGCGCGGTGGTAGGGAGCTTGGTCATGAAGATCTGCTTGACGTGATACTGTCCCTTGCCGTCGAGGTTTTCCAGATACATGCCCACCTCGTTGAGCGCGGCAAAGATCATGGTCGTCATCAGGGAATGACACTCGGTGTGGGTCTGGTCGAAAGGATAGTCGGTCAGCAGGATATCCGGCTGTTCTTCGGCAATGATCTGTGCGATCCTGTGTACCAGTTCGGGTTCCACGGTGACCTTGTTGTCATCCTCGCCCAGGAAAATGACGCGTTTGACGCCCAGAATCTCCGCCGCGCGCAGAAGCTCGTCATGCTTGACCTTGATAACCTCTTCACGGCTGGCGCCCATACGGGCCTTGTCGGGATTCGCCTTGCGCCATTCCTCGGAGAACATGTTGGGATGCAGTCTTGCGCCATGGGTGATGGCAACGATCACCACATCGTCGCCATTGGCTGCGTGAAGCGCCAGTGTGCCGCCGCAGTCGGTCACAGGGTCGGCAGGATGAGCATAGAGCGCCATGATTTTCAGTTTACGCATCAGTTTTTTTCCTCCTTCGTCAGCCGGATGAGCTGACTGAACATTGCTTTGCGCGGATAGCCGTCGCCGGGATCATAGTTGAAGTCGCTGAAAGCCAGCATACAGGTGTTTCTGTCCACGGCAATCAGTTGGGTGTAGCCGCAGGTATCGGCAGTGGGTTTGGGATTTTTCTGAGGCACGATGCACACGGGCTTTGACCACGTTTCACCTTCGTCCCATGAAACCATCACATCCACCCCCGGCCTGCCATAGGAAAGCACAACAGCGCCGCACTCCAGCCTGAGAAGATGCGGATAGACGCCGTGATTGTGCAGGTATTCGGGCTTTGTCCATGTTGCGCCGCCGTCGGAACTGCGGCAGATATACATAGGACCAAGACAGCGGTGGGTGGTGCGGATCACGCACAGGATACGCTTTTCATCAAGGAAGCACATATCCGGCTCCAGAAAACCGCGCCGGTCGTCGGAATAAGCGTCCGGATCAACGCTCAGATCCGGCTGATAGGGAATTGCGCCGATTTCCTGAAAGCTGTGCGCGTTGTCATCCGAACGCATCAGGTATACCCAGTCACGATCGTCAGGCGTGCCATCTTCCCGAAGCTTAAAGTTGTAGCACAGCAGATAAGGCTTTCCGTCGGGCCCGAGCCAGAACTTGTTGGCGCGAGCCTGCATGGCGGGCAGAAAGCCGTCGAACGCGCCGCGAATGCCTCCGTTTTCGTGCATGGGCACATGCTCCAGCTTCCATTCGGACTCTCCGGCCTTTTTGCGAAGCAGGCTGAAGCCGCCGATGTCCAGCGGAAGTTCGTCGCTGCGGTAGCAGGTGTAATGCCGACCGTTGATGGTAAACTCGCCCACGGACGGCGGCAGCACAAGATCCTTGGTAAGCGCCGACTGGATGGAATAGCGGCAGACCCTGTCGCCGTTGGGAAGCGTCAGCGCGCGTGCCTCGTTGTATGCATCACGGTCATCGCACCATTCCCAGCCCAGGCAGGCTGCGTCGGTGCGATAGACCCAGCCCGGCTGACCGTATGCGCTGTAGTGATCGGCCGCATCATTAAAGTGGTAATAGTATTTGCCGTCTTTTTTGCACAGAGATGGAAACTGGTACGGGCCCCATTGGCGCACCCTTCGCGGCGCGCTGTCGACCAGCACCCTGTCAAACAGCTGAATTGCCATGAAGCCACCGCCTCCGATCAGACCTTTTCAAGCACCTTTTTCACATTGGCAATATCCGTTTCATCCAGCTCATAGCCCATCTGAACAGCCTTGGTCGAGCACAGGCCCTTGAAGGACAGCGCAACCTTGACCGCCTGGCTGAACAGCGCGGCGCTGCTCTTGCCGCCCTTGAGCGCGGTGAACACGGCCATGAGACGGTTGACGCGCTGCTGAAGCTGCGCAACTGCGGCAAGGTCGTCTTTCCTGCCCGCCTTGTACATTTCCACAAAGATATCAGGACGGATGGCGCAAAGGGCATTGAGCATCTCCATGTGGTAGATGGCGCTGTAGCCGGCCATGTCGTCGCCGCCGGCCATAACGACAAACTCATCCTCCGGCTTCAGCAGCGTGGACAGGGTCATCAGCCGCGCGCCGTCGTTGTGGGTCTCTTTGATGCCCGCG
>JAFULL010000005.1 GCA_017473345.1 Clostridia bacterium
CGGTTAGAGCGCTAGCCTGTCACGCTAGAGGTCGAGGGTTCGAGCCCCTTCCGGGTCGCCATTATGCCTTGGTAGCTCAGTCGGTAGAGCATGTGACTGAAAATCACAGTGTCGGTGGTTCGATTCCGCCCCAAGGCACCAAGTGTGCGGTAGTAGCTCAGTGGTAGAGTGCCACCTTGCCAAGGTGGATGTCGCGAGTTCGAATCTCGTCTACCGCTCCACACACGGTGCCATAGCCAAGTGGTAAGGCGAAGGTCTGCAAAACCTTTATTCTCCGGTTCGAATCCGGATGGCACCTCCAATTGAAGCAGTCGATTGATCGACTGCTTTTTTGGTATTTCCCCATTTTTATACCCCCGCTGCCAAAAGTCAGCGGGGGTGTTGCTTTATAGTTGATATCCTTTTTCCTTGCGGAATTTTCGAGGCGATACGCCCACGCATCTGCGAAAGCAATCTGCAAAATAACTGGCGGACTGAAAGCCGCATCTCCACGCAACATCTGCAATCGGGCAGTTTCCGTTGATCAGAAGGCTTTTGGCGGCGCTCAGGCGGCGGCTGTTGAGGGCACTGTGCGGCGTGATCCCGCGACGGCTGACAAACAGTCTGTGCAGATAAGATACGCTCACATGGCATGCTTTGGCGATTTCCTCAACGCTTACTTCTTCCTGATAGTGCTGGTCAATATACTGTTCAGCCCGCAGCACAACATCCCGCTCCCCCGCTTCTCCGCCTTCCTGCAGCTGCCTGAGGCGCTGCTGATGTGTCATGTGCAGCAGCTCATATACCGCTGCACTGGCTGCTGCACGGTTATAGGGATCGTCCGCCAGAAACCAGCTGCTGATCCGTCTGAAAAGGGATTCGTATGCCTCGCAATTTTCAGTTTGCGTAACGCCGCATATGCCGTCCAAAAGCTGTGAAGTCTGCTCATCCGGCTGCCCCAAACGAATGAAAAAATTGCGAAAGGGAAGTTGACTGCTGCGCGTGTCTCCCGGGCGGGCGATGAGAAGCATGCCGCGGCGAATCGGATATTCAATTCCGTTGAGGATGCTCACGCCGCGATCCTCATAAAACAATTCCATTTCATATCCTTCAAGGATACGCAGCGGACTTTGCTTCATCAAACGAAAATGGCTTTCACCGTCAAAAGCGCCTGCTGCTTTGATCAGCTGATATCCGGGCACTGTTTTCCCTCCCCCATCTGTGCAGAAAATCGAAAAAACCTGCTTGGAAATTGAAACTCTTGTCTTTACGTCTGCATTATACTATAATGGAATCAATATTGGACGTCAACTGCGAATTCAAATTGTTTTTCAACATTTTCAATCCAACATCAGGAGGCATGCACCATGGAAAGACTGACCAAAATCGGCTCCATCGTCCCCAAAAAATCGATTGATATTCAGCACTCCCGCATTGGTCTGGGCTTTGAAAAGCTCGACCGCGACGTGTTCGATCCCAAGAAGGCCTATCCCTTCGTGGCACAGTCTGGCGTGAAGTGGGCCCGTCTGCAGTCCGGCTGGCAGCGTACTGAGCGCGAAAAGGGCGTGTACGACTTCCAGTGGCTGGATGACATCGTCGACAACATGATCGCTTCCGGCGTGGAACCTTGGATCTGCCTGTGCTACGGCAACGAGCTGTACACCGATTATGCCGCCAAGTATTTTGGCGCCGTCGGCTGCGCCCCCACCCGCAACGAGGAAGAACGCGAGGGCTGGGCCAACTACGTAAAGGCCACCGTCTCCCACTTCAAGGGCCGCGTGCATTACTGGGAAGTGTGGAATGAGCCCGACGGCCAGTGGTGCTGGAAGACCGGCCCCAACGCCAAGGAGCTGGGCGAATTCACCATCACCACCGCCAAGCTGTGCAAGGAAGCCGACCCTACCTGCGAAGTGATCGGCTTTGTGCTGTGCATGCATCAGAACGATCCCTCCTTCCTGTGGGAACTGGCTGAGACCGGCTGCTGCGAATACCTAGACGGCATCTCCTACCATGCCTACATGCCCGAGGAAGAAAAGATCGTCGCCTCCTTCGAGCTGCATGATGAAGTCCGCCGCAAGTACAACCCCAAGATGAAGATCTTCCAGGGAGAAAGCGGCACGCAGTCCCGTTCGGACGGCATGGGTGCTCTGCGCGGCGGCTCCTGGACGCCGCTGAAGCAGTCCAAGTACCTGCTGCGCCATCTGCTCATCGACCTTGGCTGTGGCGTGGAATTCACCTCCTACTTCTCCTGCATGGATATGATCGAAGCCCTCAACGGTACCGTGGGCGACGTGCATTCCTATCTTGACTACGGCTACTTCGGTGTGATCGGTGCGGACTTCGACGAAAATGGTGTATCCGTCGGCGACTACAGCCCCAAGCAGTCCTTCAAGGCTCTGCAGAACCTGTGCAGCATTTTCTGCAACGACTACACCCATGCCAAGCTGCCTGTGGAAGCCGTTGTGGAGCATTCGCCCCGCATGCTGGCTCCCGACTTCGACTTTGCCAAGGCCCGCAGCTACGGCTTCACCAAGCCCAATGGCTCCAGCGCCATCTGCTACTGGAACCCCACCAATATTCTGACCGAGACCTATGAAGGCACCGTTTCCATCCGCGTGCCCAAGTACAAGTTCGCCAGCGACATCAAGCTGGTTGATCTGCTGGACGGCAGCGTGTACAAGCTGCCCGATGAGATGATCGTCAACGAGGCAGACCTCACCCTGAAGCTTTCTCATCTGCCCATCGCCGATCATCCCCTGCTGCTGACCTTCGGCGATTTCTGCCTGTAATATCAAAAAAGGAGCGTCTCCAACACGGAGACGCTCCTTTTTTGATTGTCTTTTAGTCGACGTTCTTGGTGGCAATAACGTCCACGCCAGTGCCGCACACATTGGCGCACACCACATCACCCATATGGACAGGGGCGGTGATCTCGGTGGCAGCCAGCTGCTTCATGCACTCGAAGATCTTGACCTTGGGAATGGGCGTACGGGTCTTGACGCTCACAGGGGTCTTTCGGCCAGTCACGGTCACAACAGCGGTAACCATGCGCTGGGGCGCTACGCACTCCTGCTCAGCATAAGCCACGCCGCGCTTGCAGGTGTTGCCGGTGACGCTGGTCACCTTGCCGTCTTCCACGGTGACGGTCATGCGGCAGCCCACGGGGCAGTTGATACAAGTGATCTGATGTTCCATACCGCAGGCCTCCTTACTGTTCAATCTGAATGGTCACGTCGCCGCCGCTCAGGCCCTTGATGACTTCGGGCTTGAGGTTGAGCTCGGCCATTTCGCCGGGGGTGAAGATGAGCTTCTTGAGCTTGGCGACTTCGCGTTCGCCGTCCATCACGCGCACGGTAGCGTTCTTGTAAACGCCGGCGGGACGGAACATGATCTGCACGGTTTCGGCCTCGCCGTCGGGCACCAGCAGCTTCTGGGGCACAACACCGCGCACGCCGTTGCCGTCCTTGAGGTTGACGTACTTGCCTTCGCGCTTCTTTCCCTGCACATATTCGGCAGCGGCCTTGCCGGCCTTGAAGCTCTCAGCGCTGACGAAGTCGACCAGGTCATGCACGTGCAGCACGTTTCCGCAGGCGAAGATGCCTTCCTTGCTGGTCTGCAGGCTGTCGTCAACGATGGCGCCGGAGGTCAGCGTGCTCATTTCCACGTTGGCCATCTCGGTCAGCTCGTTTTCGGGGATCAGACCGACGGACAGCAGCAGGGTGTCGCAGTCGAAATGCTTCTCAGTGCCGGGGATGGGCTGACGGTTGCTGTCGACTTCGGCCACGGTCACGCCGGAGAGGCGCTCCTTGCCCTGAATGTCGATAACGGTGTGGCTGAGGTACAGCGGAATATCATAGTCCTGCAGGCACTGAACGATGTTACGGTTCAGGCCGCTGGAGTAAGGCATCAGTTCGACGCAGGCCAGCACCTTGGCGCCCTGCAGGGTCATACGGCGGGCCATGATCAGGCCGATGTCGCCGCTGCCCAGGATGACGCAGCGCTTGCCGGGCATATAGCCCTCAAGGTTGACGAACTTCTGAGCGGTACCGGCGGAGTACACGCCGGCGCAGCGGGTGCCAGGGGTCGCCAGCGCGCCGCGGGGGCGTTCGCGGCATCCCATGGCCAGAATGATCGCGCCGGCTTCGAACATCTGCACGCCGTATTCGCGGCTGATGGCGGTGACGAAACGGTCTTCATCAATGCTCAGAACCGTGGTGCCGGTGCGCACTTCGATGCCCAGTTCCTTCACCTTGTCGATGTCGCGCTGGGCGTATTCGGGGCCGGTCAGTTCCTCCTTGAAGCGGTGGAGGCCGAAACCGTTATGGATGCACTGACGGAGAATACCGCCCATGTTCTGCTCGCGCTCGAGCACAAGAAGGTTGTGCACGCCGGCTTCCTTGGCGGCGATGGCGGCTGCCATGCCCGCAGGGCCGGCGCCGATGACCAGGACGTCTACATACTTGACCTGGCTGCGAAGTTCAGGGCTCAGCATCAGGCATTCTCCTTTCCGACTGCCTCGGCAATGGTGCCTACCAGCAGGTTGCTCTTGCCGCCGCACTTGGTGACCTCAGTGGGGTCAATGCCAAGCTCCTCGGCAAGGATCTCCAGCACGCGCGGGCTGCAGAAGCCGCCC
>JAFULL010000125.1 GCA_017473345.1 Clostridia bacterium
GGCAGTAGATGTGCACGCCCGCGTCCTGCGCGATGCGCATGAGCACCTCGCCGCCCAGCTGGCCCACGGCACTGAAGACGCTGGTGTGGCCATCCAGCTGCTTGCGGGCGATGGCGGGTTCGCCGGTGTCGTAGCGGGCGAGGGCTTCGGCCCCTTCGTCGGTGATGCACAGACGGGGGCTGGGCATCAGCTGCGCGGGCACGTCCACCGCCTGCGCATGGTCGGCCATGCCCAGCGTCATTTCCACGGTGTTTTGCGTTTCGTCCATGCCGCCGTTGAGCCAGCGCGGTGCGTACATCCACAGAAGCGTGCGGCCGGACTGCTTCAGCTCATCGACCACGGCGTCAAAGGCGGGCGTGGTTTCCAGCATATCCAGGAAGATGACCAGCCTGTAGCGCTGATCCAGCGCCAGCGCGATATCGCCTGCGGAGTACAGGTCGTAGGGCGCGCCCATGCGGGCCAGGCCGTCCAGCTGGCGGATGAGCAGCTTGTTGTTGACGCGGGAATGCTTGTTCACGCCGTAGAGCGCCTCGCCCGAGGCGATCACCGCGATCTGCGCGGCGGAGTGCAGCTCGTGCTTACTCAGGCGCTTCGCCGTTTCGATCATTTGACGGATGCTTTCCATCATTTCGTCGGAGTAGAACCATCCCTCAAACATGTCAAACCACCACAGCGCCGCGCCGCGGCTGGCGCAGAGCATGAAGTCGCGCTGCATGAGATTGAGCGTCTCGGTCTGGTTTTTGCACTTGGAGTTGCCGCCGGGAATGAGGTAGCCCTCGATGTGCGAGGGCGCAAGGTGCGTGATGTGGTCAAACTCCAGATAATACAGCTTGTCGTGCTGATCCAGCGTGTGGTAGGTGACCATGAAGTTGCTGGTGTCCAGCGGCCCGCGGTAGCCGTAGTGCGAGGGCGAGGAGATCATGTCGATCTCGTCGGAGAGGAAGATGCGCTCGTAATCGAGGTGGCCGGCGTTCCACATGCGCGCGCCCGCCAGCTCGAACAGGTAGCCGTAATACAGGCCGATGAGCTTGCTGCGGCCGGTGACTTCGCGCGTTTTGCGCACAAAGTACAAAATGGTGTCGGTGGTCTGCTCGGCATGGAAACGGCGGTAGCGCTGCACGTTTTTGTCATGGTTGAAGCCCACGTCCTCGGGAAGGTCCAGCTGCTCCGGGCCGGGGATGCGGGCGCTTTCATCGCCCGTGTACAGGCGGTAGGCCTCCTCCTTGAAGGGGTGGCTGGCCTCGTAGTCGCGGTCGGAAAACCATTCCGTGGTGGTGCCGCACAGCAGGAAGTAGCCGTAGATGCGCTCGCCGTACTTCTCTTCCACATGGCGCAGGGCAGCTTGCAGATAATCCGCCGCCGCTTCGCGCCAGTCGGTGCGCGAGGCCATCTGCGAAAGATGGGTAAAGCTGTTGGGGTAGTTTTCATGGCTGTTAAGCCACCACTGGCGGGTGTCCAGCTGGATCATCAGGGCAAAGTAGCCCTCCGGCGCGTTTTCAACAAACAGGTCGATCTGCCGGTCGATCACCGAAAAATCGTACTGGCCGGGGCCAACCCAGCTTTCGCCGAAGGGCGAATACGGCACGCCCAGAATGCACTTCAATCCGCTGGTGAGGATGCTGAACAGCCGCACGCCCGCCTTGTGAAAGTCGGAAATATTGCGCGCTGTGGGACGGAAGGACTTAAAGGAAAGCGGCTCGTAAATGCTGCCGTTGATGTCGATCTTCAGCTGGCCGTTGACGCGGGTGAGTTTTGCCTGCATGAGGGTTTTCTCCTTTACGGTAGGGTGTGAGAAAGAATTCTGCGCACAGCCGCTTTTTCCCTATGTGATGGCAGGAAATGTTTTTTCTTTGTCTTGCTTTTAACAATTTTTACTGGTATACTAGTCATGTGCAAAATTGCACATCAAAAAAACATTCACAGGAGGAGATCCCCATGAATCGTTTTCTGGCTACCCTGCTGAGCATTATGCTGGTATTCAGCTGCATCGTGCCCGCTATGGCCGAGGACGCCAATGCTGACCTCATCATCGTTGGTGCTGGCGGCGCTGGCCTGTCTGCTGCCATCGAGGCTGTTGAAAACGGCGCCGAGAAGGTCATCGTGCTGGAAATGACCGGCAAGACCGGCGGTGCTCTGAACTTTACCTCCGGCTCCATGTCTGCTGCCGGCACCATCATCCAGAAGGAAGACGGCATTGAAGACAACATCGACAGCTACGTTGCCGACATCATCAACAACGGCGACGACTTCGGCGGCCAGCCCAACGAAGAACTGATCCGCACCTACGCCCAGAGCGCTACCGAAGTGTTCGACTGGCTGTACGAAGCGGGACTTAAGGACAACAAGTTCACCGTGGACGCTCAGGGCCGCCGCGCCGTGTTCGCCCCCGAGCATGCCCTGTACTCCGTGCCCCGCACCTACAAGTGCAGCCCCGAGGACAGCGCCAACTACAAGTCCGCCGCTCACGAAGTGCTGGACGGCATCGTGAAGGCCAACGACAAGATCGAAGTGGTGCTCTTCACCACCGCCAAGGAACTCGTCGCCAACGAAAAGGGCCAGATCACCGGCGTGAAGGCTGAAGGCCCCAACGGCGAAGTGACCTACACCGCCAAGAAGGGCGTCATCGTCGCCACCGGCGGCTACTCCTCCAACCGCAAGCTGATGGGCGAGTACATCCAGTACGGCGAGTACTACCTGGCCGGCGGCGCTCCCGGCTCTGACGGCAACGCCCTGCTGATGATGCAGAAGGTCGGCGCGGGCCTTACCGCCATGGACGCCATCCCCACCTTCCCCATGGGTCTGGTTGCCCGCGATGACGATACCCGCGGCCAGATCGCTTCCACCTACACCTGGAAGACCGGCGGCATCGTCGTCAACCAGAACGGCGAGCGTTTCTGCAACGA
>JAFULL010000126.1 GCA_017473345.1 Clostridia bacterium
AACCAGGGGAGCTGCAGAGGGCAGCAGGAGGCTGACGATGATGGTGACAGCGATGGGGAAGATGATCTTTTCCTTCTGGGACACAGGGCGCAGCTGCTCCATCACGATCTCGCGTTCCTTCTTGGTGGTCAGGGCGCGCATGATGGGGGGCTGGATTACAGGAACCAGCGCCATGTAGCTGTAGGCAGCCACGGCGATAGGTCCAAGCAGATGGGGAGCCAGCTTACCGGTGAGGTAGATGGCAGTCGGGCCGTCAGCGCCGCCGATGATGCCGGTGGAGGCAGCCTCCTGGGGAGTAAAGCCAAACACAGCGTAGCAAACGATGAAGGTGATGAAGATGCCCAGCTGAGCAGCAGCACCCATCAGCAGGCTCTTGGGATTTGCGATCAGGGGACCAAAGTCGGTCATAGCGCCAACACCAATGAAGATCAGGCAGGGATAGATGCCCAGCTTGACGCCCAGATACAGATAATCCAGCAGACCGGGAGTGATGCTGGCATCGGCGCCGCCCATCAGGTTCCAGTGCACATGGCCGCCCGCGAAAAGCTCTTCGTGGAACATGCCGGCAAAAGGCAGGTTGGTCAGCAGCATACCGAATGCGATGGGCATCAGCAGCAGGGGCTCGTACTTCTTCACGATAGCCAGGTACAGCAGCACACAGGCAACCGCGATCATGATCAGCGCTTTGGGATCCTGAAACAGGCCGTACAGACCGGAATCCGTGCAAAGCTTCAACAGGCTTTCGCCAATATTAAAGGACATGCTTTAACAGCTCGCTTTCTAGCAGTATGGGGGTGAGTCTTAGCCGATCACGATCAGAGCGTCGCCGCTGTTGACAGAAGCGCCCTTGGCAGCCACGATCTGAGCCACGGTGCCGTCGCAGGGAGCGAGAATTTCATTTTCCATCTTCATGGCTTCCAGGATCAGCAGGATATCGCCCTTCTTGACAGAAGCGCCCTGAGCAACCTTCACGTCCAGCACGGTACCGGGCATAGGAGCGGTCACCTTTTCACCACCGGCCACAGGAGCAGCGGGAGCGGGGGCAGCAGCAGGAGCGGGAGCAGCGGCAGGAGCGGGAGCAGCGGCAGGAGCGGGAGCAGCAGCCACAGGAGCGGGAGCGACCACAGGGGCAGCAACAGGAGCGGCAACCACGGGAGCAACAGCCACAGGAGCAACGGCACCATTCACTTCTTCAACGGCAACAGAGTAAGCAACACCATTCACGGTAATATTGAACTGACGCATGATTATATCCTCCTAAAATTATGATTTACTTTGATTGACGGAAAATCAGAAACGGCTGTAGATCTGTTCTTCGCGGCCGGCACGGTTCCAGGCAGGCGCATTGTTGATGCGCTTGATGTGACGAACCACAAACTTGCCTTCGCCCATCACAATGTTCAGGGCTGCAGCGATAGCAGCGACCACTTCAGGAGAGGGAGTCTGGTCGTAAGCGGCGATGGCGGCA
The DNA here is from genome assembly GCA_017473345.1 of Clostridia bacterium. Taxonomy (GTDB): domain Bacteria; phylum Bacillota; class Clostridia; order Christensenellales; family Aristaeellaceae; genus Limiplasma. Next base: position 1,469 of record JAFULL010000126.1, read on the forward strand.
GAGATGGCGGCCAGCACGTCATCGGGCACGTCACTCTTGGCAGCAGCTTTTACTTCGCCTGACTTGGACTCAGTTTTTTTTTTGCCTTCTTTGGCAGTAAGCTTGGACAGGAGCGTAATGAACGCGATCAGGATGACCAGACCGGCGAAAACGGTGATCATACCCAGCGCTGCAACGCCCAGACCAAAGAACAACTTATCCATCGATGTCTCTCCTTTCCAGAATTACATCGGCAGATTGCCGTGCTTCTTGGGCGGGTTGGAATCGCGCTTGGAAGCCAGCATCTCCATGGCGGAGATCAGCATCTGACGGGTGGTGGCAGGATCGATGATGTCATCCACCATGCCAGCCTTGGCGGCAACAACAGCGCCGGCCACTTCTTCAATGTACTTATCAGCGTACTTGGCGCGGGCAGCTTCCACGGTCAGGGCAGTGTCGGCCTTGACTTCCTTGGAGTACAGCACCGCAACGGCAGCTTCAGGCGTCAGCGCAGAGATCACAGCACCCGGCCAGGCGTAGGTGACGTCGGCATTGCCCTTGCCGCCCATAGCGACGTAAGCCTGACCGATGGCGTCGCCGGTCACGACGGCCAGCTTCGGCACGGTGGCCTCGGCGTAGGCATACAGCAGCTGAGCCTGGGCCTTGAACAACCAGCCCTGGGCCTGGATGCTTTCCACATACACGCCGCAGGTGTTGAGCAGGCTGACGACGGGAATGTTGAAGCAGTCAGCCATGCGCACGAAGCGGGCAGCCTTCTGCAGGCAGGCAGCGCACAGCTTGCCGTTGGCGGCGATGATCGCCACGCTGCGGCCGCCCATGCGGGCCAGCACAGTCTTGACGTTCTTGCCATACTCAGCGTAGAGTTCCACAGCACTGCCGTTGTCGACCAGAGCGGCGACCAGCGCGTCAGCGTCGGCAGGATCGATGGCCGGCAGCACGCGGTTCATATCGTCGGTGTCGACGATCTCGCTGTCTTCCAGATTGCTGGAGGGCAGCAGGTCGAGGATCTGCTTGGCCTTGGCCAGAGCTTCTTCCTCGGTCTCAGCGGTCAGAGCGCAGGCGCCCATTTCAGCAGCCAGCTTGGCACCGCCGGTCTTCTGGACGTCCACAGCCAGGCCATTCATGGCAGCCATAACCTGAGGACCGAAAACCATCACTTCACCAGTCTTTTCGGCCACGATGGAGACATCAGCCAGCTGGGTGATGAGGGCCGCGCCGCCGATGCAGGGGCCCAGCACCAGAGAAATGATGGGGCACACGCCGCTCATGCGGGACAGCTTGTTGTAGATTTCGCTGTAGGCGCTCATGGCAGCAGCGCCTTCGTCAATGCGAACGCCGGCGGAGTCCATCATGGCAACGACGGGGGCGCCGGTCTTGAGAGCCATGTCCAGGAGTTTCACGATCTTGGCAGCCTGAGCCTTGCCCATGGCGCCGCCGCGCACGGTGAAATCCTGAGCAAAGATGTAAACCGGACGCTGATCGATGGTGGCATAACCCGTGATGACACCAGCGCCTTCCTCATTGTTGCTAACCAGCGCAAACAGCTCCACAAAGCTGCCCGCATCCACCAGCTTTTCCACGCGTTCACGCGCAGTCAGCTTACCGGCGTCGCGCTGCTGCTTGAGGCGCTCTTCGCTGCCGCTGAGAATGGCATTGCGAAGGTCCAGCACCTTCTGAAGGTCTTGTGAGTTGTGCATTTCCGTTCTCCCTTCCATGCGATTAAGGTCAATGGTTGGATGAAGTCGAATGAAAGTCCAACTTGCACCCTGTTCATTTGTTTCGCCTTTCCTCTCCTGTTTTCCTGCTAATATTGATATTTTTTTCGCAATTTTAGCAGGAAAAGTTTTGTCAGCTTTTTCTTTTTCCTTTCTGTCTGGTTTCACAGCCTGAAAACACAAAAAGGGCTATGCTTTTTCTACACAGCCCTTTTTGATTTACGGAACATTGTATTCCGGATAAACGCCATCAAAGCGTTCCTGCAGCACATCATCGCGGATGTGAATCGTCGACAGCAGCAATCCGTCCTTCATGCGCAGTTCATGCACAGGCGTATAACCTGTGTAGGTTTCGTACTCGTATGTATCAGCCGAGTCGATGATATACTCAACCTCCGGCGGATAGCCGTACCAGGTGTAGAACCGCTTCATCTGCTCCTCATCCAGAAAATAGTTGAGCGTACGTCCGGTGAAGATATCACCAGAAATGTTGATGCGCGGCGTATCATCATTACGCAGGATGGTCTGGATCTGCTGATAGTCAGCTTCATTCCAGTAATCGCGTTCCATGCTGTCAGCAACCTGACGCCCGGCAACATTGAAATACACCTTTTCAAACGGATGATTGTACACCGTCCAGCCGATCTGACCTGCAAACAAAAGGCAGATTACAACTACAGCAGTATTCTTTATCCATCTGCGACCATGCATTTTTCTGAACACTGCTCTCACGCCGAACAGCGCCAGCACGATCAGGCTGGGGAAAATGTAATACATATGCCGCCAGCTACAGTACAGCGTTACTTCTTTCACGATGGGCGTTACCAGAGCAATCGCGGCCACCACAAAACAGAGGATAAAATAGCGGTATTCATTCAGCAGCAGCTCGCTCACGCTGCGCTGCCTAAGCCTGCAGGCAAGCTGCTTTGCCCCGTCAAACGCACCCGCCCCCATCAGGACCAGATACCAGATCGGCGCTGTCAGCGTGATCCACACCGGCAGATAATACCACGGAAGCTGATTGGCCGGATAGAATTTGCCAAGGAATAAAACGTTTCCGCCGTATTTGGTGAAATTGGAGAAAGTGCCGAACACATTGCGCAGATAATCAATGGGATCGTTCCACGCCACAGGCGAAACGATGATATAGAACCCAAAAACCAACACGATATTGATGCAATACTGCGGCAAATTCTTCTGCAGCCACTGACGCAGCTGTGTCTTTGCCAGCCCGCCCTGCAGTGCATCGCGCAGCACACGATACCCGAACAATACAGCCGGAAACATAAAACCGATGAAGCGTGTGTTTGCACACAGGGCAAACACAAAGGCGCTGATGACTTCGTTTAGCCGCTTTTCTTCTTTTTCAATGCAAACAGCTGTCACAAGCAGCGACGCGCAGCAGCTGGCTGCAAACATCATATCCTTGATATTGGTGAACTGTTCACCCCAGAAGCGCGGATACAGCGCGCACATCAGCATGCCCAGAAGCGCCAGCCATCCATCGCGAAAAACCTTTTTACAGAAGAAATAAAAGCATACCCAGCCGGTCATGCAAACCAGAAACGTATACAAGTGCCTGAGCAAAAACGCATCGCGCAGCGGCATGGTAAAACCGGTCAGATGCTCCACGGCAACCATAGGCAGCTGCAAAGCCACGCCATAATAACGGTCAGCGTATTCGGAAAGATCCTGATCAAAGACGCTGATTTCCTTGTCAAACAGCAATTCTGCCGCGTGCTGATAGCTCATGAATGCGCTTTCACGCTCGACATTTTCATCCACCGTCAGGCCGTAATCCTGATAGGTGTAGCGGCCCACGATCAGCATGACTACCACCGCCAGCCAGAAGCATACCGTCGCCAGGCGCTCTTTGGTCAAACGCATGTTTTCCTCCCCCATTTCAAAAAATGCTGCACAGGGCAGCATTTATTTGAGAAACGCATCGATTTTTGCACAGGCTTCTCCAAATGGATCTGCCGTCATATCCAGCCAGTGGATGGACGTATCGCGGCGGAACCAGATCATCTGCCGCTTGGCAAACTGCTTGATGGCTGTTGCCAACAGCGCCTTCATTTCTTCCAGAGAGCTGTACTCTCCCTTCAGATACTGTGTGATGAACCTGTATTCCAGACCCAGCTTGAGCATGAAGGTCTCGCTCACGCCAGAATCGAGCAGGTTTTTCACCTCTTCGATCATGCCCTGCTCAAGGCGGCGGTCCAGGCGCTCGTCAATGCGCTGCCTGAGTACACTGCGTTCCCACGTTACACCCAGGCGCAATGTTTCATAGCGCGCCTCCTTGGAAGGCGTCACATCATCGCCGTCGTGAATCTTTTCCAGAATGCGCATCACACGGTTGCGGTTGCGGGGATCAACGTCCGTTTCCGGCACAATCTGCTTAAGCTTGGCATAAAGCTCTTCCGTGGTCAGCTTTTCCAACTCATCGCGGTAAGCCAGATCAGGCATGCGGTTGCTCATCACATAGCCGTCAGCAACAGATGCCACATACAGTCCGGTTCCGCCAACCAGAAAAGGAATCTTCCCTCTTGCGATGATGCCGTCGATCGCTTCATACGCCTGTTTCTGGAAATCAGCCATGGAATAAAAGTCGCCCGGTTCGCACACGTCGATCAGGTGATGCGGTACGCCCTTCGTTTCCTCAGGGGTGATCTTACCGCTGCCCAGATCCAGTCCGCGGAATACCTGACGAGAATCAGCCGATACCACCTCGCCGCCGTAGCGTGCGGCCAGTTCGATGCCCAGTCCGCTTTTGCCGGATGCATTGGTTCCCGCGATCACGATCAGTTTGGGCAGCATAGTTCTTTCCTCATTTCACTTTTTGATAGGCGATGCGCGGCGTACCGTCATCCACCCAAATGATGCCGCAGCGTTCAAAACCGTTGCGTTCAAACGCCTTCTGCATCGGAATATTCAGCTCATGCGTGTCGCCGCGCAGATTGCCGGTCTGTGTAAACGCCCATTGAACGATGACGTCGACCATTCCCCTGCGTTCTCCGCTGGAGGCAATGCGATGCAGTGTTCCATACGGAGCATCGTTCTTCCAGGCGCCTTTGATCACCTGATAGGTCGGATCATCGCCCAGTGCCAGCACAAACGCCGCATGGATCTTTCCGGCCTCTTCGCATACATACAGCTGATTAAGGCGGATATCATTTTCCAGCATTTCCTGCGTGGGATAGCCGCCCCACCACTGCTGCGCGTTGCCATGCTCCGCCATAAAGCGGCGTGCATTGGCAAAGAGCACATCAAGAATGGCCAGATCATTCTTTTGAGCCAGTCGGATCTCCATCTGTCAGCCCTCCAGCGGAATGCGGAAAAGGCGGCAGGTATTTTCAAAGGCCGTCTGTGCCATTTCCTCCGCCGTCACGCCACGAAGCTCCGCCACCTTTTGCGCCACATACTGCACAAAGGTGGGTTCGTTACGGCGGCCGCGCATAGGAACAGGCGCCAGATAGGGACTGTCCGTTTCCACCAGAATGCGGTCAGCAGGCACATAAGCCGCAGCATCCAGCAGCTTGTTGGCATTTTTGAACGTAATGGGACCGGCGAACGAGATATAGAACCCCATATCCAGATATTCGCGCGCACTTTCCACGCTGCCGCTGTAGCAGTGCACCACACCGGCAGGCAGCTCGTTGCGGTGCGCGCGCAGGATGGACAGCACGTCGCCATGCGCATCGCGCACATGGAACACAGCCGGCAGATCCAGCTGACGCGCCAGCAGAAGCTGCTTAACAAACACTTCCTGCTGCACATCACGCGGTGAATGGTCGTAGTAATAATCCAGACCAATTTCACCCACGCCCACGATGCGCTCTTCCTTCGTCCAGTCGGCGATCTGCTGCGCGCAGTCGTCTGTCCATGTTTTGGCATCGTGCGGATGAATGCCTACCACGCCGTATACGTTGGCATACTGCTGCGTCATCTTGACAATCTGCTCGCTGGTTTCCATATCGCTGCCCGCGAGGATGCAGCGGCGTACCCCTGCATCCTCCATACGGGCCATCACTTCAGGCAGGTCGCTTTCAAAGCGGCCGTTTTCCAGATGACAATGGGAATCAAAAAGATTCATCGAATATACGCTCCATCCTCCATGCCGGGCTCGACAGTGCAGAGCTTGAGCACCTTGTCCTCAGCGTCGGAAGCACACAGGATCATGCCTTCGCTGGGAATGCCGCGCAGCTTGGCGGGCTTGAGGTTGCTGACAAGGATCACCTGCTTGCCAACCATTTCTTCGGGAGTGTAGAACTTGGCGATGCCGGACACCACGGAGCGCTCGGGCTCGCCTTCACCCAGCTTCACGGTGAAATGCAGCAGCTTGTCGCTGCCCTTGACGGTCTCAGCGGTCAGGATGCGGGCCACGCGCAGCTGGATCTTGTCAAACATATCGATGGAGATGATGCCTTCAGGCAGTTCCTCGGGCTTTTCTTCCTTCTTCTCCTGCTTCTTTTCTTTCTTTTCCTTCTTGGACTCCGCCTTTTCTTCCTGCGGATTCAGCACTTCCAGTTCCTTCTTGATGTCGATGCGCGGGAAGAGCGCCTCGCCCTTCTGCACCTTGGTGCCAGCAGGCAGCTTGCCGAATTCAGACAGGGATTCCCAAGTGCGCAGCGCATCGTCGGAAACGCCCAGCTGAGCAAAGATACGCTCAGGAGTGGTGGGCATAAAGGGATAGATGAGCACAGCCACAAAGCGCACGCACTCCGCCAGGGTCAGCATCACGTTGGCCAGGCGGTCCTTCTTGCTCTCGTCCTTGCACAGCACCCAGGGCTGAGTCAGGTCGATGTACTTGTTGCACTCGCCGATCACCTTCCAGATCTCAGCCAGCGCCTGACTGTACTGCAGCTTGTCCATCTGCGCTTCCACCAGAGCGGGCAGCGCCTTGCAGTGCTCGTGCAGGGGCGTATCGAAAGTCTCATCCACAGCGTCCGTCCATGCGGGCAGCTCGCCGCCGAAATACTTTTCGATCATGGCAACGGTACGGGACACCAGGTTGCCCAGGTCGTTGGCAAGGTCGGCGTTCATGCGGGTGAGGAAGGCTTCGTTGGTGTAGTTGCCGTCTGCACCGAAGGGCATTTCGCGCAGCAGATAATAGCGCAGCGCGTCGCAGCCATAGCGGGCCACGATGGGCTGGGCATACTGCACGTTGCCCTTGGACTTGCTCATCTTGTCGTTGCCAAACAGCAGCCAGCCGTGGGCAAACACCTGCTTGGGCAGGGGCAGACCCAGCGCATGCAGCATGATGGGCCAGTAGATGGTGTGGAAACGCACGATCTCCTTGCCGACCAGATGCACATTGGCGGGCCAGTACTTCTGCATCAGCTCATCGTTGTCAGAGCCGTAACCCAGCGCGGTGATGTAGTTGGACAGCGCGTCGATCCATACGTACACAACATGCTTGGGGTCAAAGTCAACCGGCACGCCCCAGCTGAAGCTGGTGCGGCTGACGCA
>JAFULL010000127.1 GCA_017473345.1 Clostridia bacterium
AAGTATTTTCATGCGTACACCTTTTTTCAAATTTTTTTGCAAAAAGTGCTTTACAATCATCTGAAACTGTCATATAATCATTCTCGCACCAAACGCGATGGGGAATTGTGTAACGGCAGCACCTACGACTCTGACTCGTATTGTCTAGGTTCGAATCCTAGTTCCCCAGCCAATGGCTCCATGGTCAAGCGGTTAAGACGTCGCCCTCTCAAGGCGAAATCAGGGGTTCGATTCCCCTTGGAGCTGCCAGATGCAAAACCGTCGCTCAACAGCGACGGTTTTTGTATTTCTGCCAAAACCGGTTTTCTGTATTCCAAAAAACAGGAGGTATGCACCATGTCCAACGTTCTGCTGGAAGTATGCTGCGGCTCTGCCGATGACGTGATCGAGGCGTGGAAGGGCGGCGCCAACCGCGTGGAACTCAACTCCAACCTGTTTCAGGGCGGTCTGACGCCCACGGCCGGCTGCCTGGAGGTGGTCAAGGAGGTCGTGGATATTCCCGTCATGACCATGCTGCGCCCGCGCGGCGGCGGATTCTGCTATACCGACGTGGAGTTTAAAACCATTTTGAAGGACGCGAAGATCCTGCTCAACCATGGCTCTGACGGACTGGTGTTTGGCTTCCTGCACGAGGACGGCACAGTCGATATCGAGCGCACCCGCGCGGCGGTCGAGGCTGCCGAGGGCAAGCCCACGGTGTTCCATCGTGCGCTGGACGTGACGCCCGACTGGAAGCGCGCGCTGGAAAGCCTGATCAAGCTGGGCGTGACCCGCGTGCTCACCAGCGGCCAGGCGTCGGACGTGTTTTTTGCGCTGGAAACCATCCGCGATATGATCCAGTTCGCGGGCGACGCCATCGAAATTCTGCCGGGCGCAGGCATCACGCTGGAAAACGTGAGCCGCGTGGTGGAGATCACCGGCACCAAACAGGTGCATCTGGCCCGCCACAAGAGCATGCCGGATCCCTCCGTCAACAATAACCGCAGCATCTACTTCGGCGGCGCACTCTATCCCCCGGAGGACCGCTATGACGTGACCGACGGCGCATATATCGCCGCCGTGTGCGGAAAGCTGAGGTAAGCCATGCCTGCAATGATCGGCACATGGCAGATGTGCTTTGAAGGCCTGCAGGAAGGCTATGCCATCCTGCAAAACGGCGGCACGGCCGGCGACGCAGTGCAGACCGCCATCATGCGCGTGGAGGACAATGCCGACTACAATTCCGTAGGGTTTGGCGGCCTGCCCGCCGCTGACGGGCGCGTGTATCTGGACGCGGCGTGGATGGACGGCAACACCCTTCACATGGGCGGCATTATGAGCGCCGAAAATATCCGCAACCCCATCCGCGCGGCACGGCTTTTGTGCGGCCGCGAGACCAACTGCCTGCTGGCCGGGCGCGGCGCGGAACGCTTTGCCGTTGAACAGGGCCTGCCCATGCGCGATATGCGCACCGAAAAAAGCCTTGCCCAGTGGCGCGAAGAACTGCAGAAAGCCAACCGTCAGATGGACGCCTACCGCGAGCACGACACCGTGTGCATGATCGCGCTGGATGACCACGGCAGCATGATCGTGGGCACGTCCACCAGCGGCCTTTTTATGAAGGAGCCCGGCCGCGTGGGCGATTCGCCCATCATTGGCAGCGGCTTTTACTGCGACGCACGCTTCGGCGCAGCCGCAGCCACCGGCCTTGGCGAGGACATCATGCGCGGATGCCTGAGCTATGAGATCGTCAGTCTCATGAAGCGCGGCGCATCCCCCGATGAAGCCTGCCAGCAGGCGCTTTATGAGCTTGTGAAGAGCAAAGTAAGCCTCGGCGAGGACGAGGGCAGCATGAGCGTGATCGCCATGAATGCGCAGGGTCAGTACGGCGCGGCTACCACGCTGCGCATCTTCCCCTTTGCAGCGGCGAAGAACGCCCAGCCCCGCCTGTACGCCGCGCGAGGAGGCAAGGCAGGCCATGCGGCCTCCAGCGCTGCGGAGCTGAAAAACGAACCGTAAACCACGAAAGAGGTTTTTGCTATGAAGGAATACAAGCTGGTCTACCTGAACAAGGGCATCAAGTTTTCCCGCGAGAAGGATCTGGCGCAGGCCGAGGAGATCATCAACCAGTATGTCAGCGACGGCTGGCAGCTGCAGCAGATCGTGTCGCCCGACGACGGCGTGGGCGCGATGATCGGCCTGTTCTACAAGGAAAGGTCGCTGTAAATAACAAACCACGCTTCCCAAAAGAAGCGTGGCTTTTCAATGTTATTCTTTTGCGCGGGCGCGCTCGCGGTCGGCCATCAGTTCGCGGCTTTCCTTGCCGGTCATGTGCTCAATGTCCAGGGCGATCATCATCAGGCGCTTCCACGTCTGCTGGATCTCGGCCTCGCCGCGGGGCATGTGGGCGGAACCGTACTTGCGGGCAAGCGCCATAATAGCGTCGCGCTTTTCCTCGTCGCTTTCCACCTCGCGCACGCGGCCAAAGGCGATCACGCTGCGGTACAGCGCGGTGAAGCGGTGGGGCACCACGTCGTCCTGTGCGATGACGCAGTAGCTGGCCTTGGGATGGCGGCGCACGGCGTCGGCCTTGTGGCCGTCCATCGCACCGTGGAAATACAGCCTGCCGTTGTGGTATACATGGCTCATGGGCAGGGCGTAGGGATAATCATCGTCGCCCAGAAGGGCCAGCACGCCGCTGGTGGACGAGCGCAGGATGAGTTCGGCCTCTTCCTGGGGCAGCTGCTGGCGGAAACGTCTCATTTTGCGAAACAAGTGAATCGACCTTCTTTCATGGAATTACACACAGTATACCACACTTGACCGTCAATGCCAAACGTGGTATACTCCTGCCGAACTGAAAACAGGGCTGCCACCGGGTAGCTGAATGCATGGCATTCGCAGGCGCATCGTTAGGTCTTTGAAGATGCGCCCGGCGAGTGCCTTTTTGTTGGAGGAATGATGGATGTTTCGTTCGCTCAGCCGGTTTGAAAAAGGTTTGTGGCTTTTCAGCGTTTTATCGGTCACGCTGGCGTTTGTGCTGTCGGGATCGGGCGATGTGTTTACGCTCGCGGCGTCGCTCATCGGTGTGACGGCGCTGGTGTTCGTGGCTAAGGCGCATGACGGGCAAACGGATGGCAGTTATGTGGATGCTGGCCGCGCTGGTGACGGCAGACTTTCACTTCGTTTTGAAGTGGCTGGGCAACGCCAGCCTGTGGTGGAGCACCTTGTCCATCACGACGAGCTTTGTGGCGTCGTGGCTGACGCTGATGCGCAGCCCCGGCTATGCGCTGGCCTATGCGGCAAACGACCTGGTGCTGATCGTTTTGTGGGTGACAGCTGCCGCGGCCGACCTCGGGTGCATCGCCATGGCGGTGTGCTTTGCGGTGCTTTTCCTCAACGACAGCTACGGGTTTGTGAACTGGCGCAGGATGATGCGCAGGCAGCAGTCGTAAAATAAGTGTGGCGCAATGGATCAAAATGATGTACAATAGCCGTAACGGTTTTTGAATACACAGGAGGCATGTCAAATGCTGACCATGACCAAGCGCAATGCACAGGGGTACTATACCGCGATCCAGATGATGTACTGGGGCATTTACGGCCTCATCTACAGCTTTGCTTCCATTTACCTTTTGTCCAAGGGCTTTGCCAACGCGCAGATCGGCCTGGTGCTGGGCGGCGCGCATTTGCTTTCCACCCTCATGCAGCCCACGGTGGCTGCGGTGGTGGAGCGCACGGGCGCAAAGCTTTTGCATGCGGTGGTCGCGCTGATGGGCTTTATTGCGGTGATGGGTCTGGCGCTGTATGCGCTGAATCTGCCGCTGATCGTGGCGGCGGTGTGCTTTATGTGCACGCTGGCGACCATTTCGGCGGTGCAGTCGTCCATCAGCGCGCTTATCCAGAGCTTTGAGGCGGCGGATATGCCGGTGAACTTCGGCTTTTCGCGCGGCTTTGGTTCGCTGACCTATGCCACGGTGGTGGCCATCATGGGCCGCGTGATGGAAAACGTGGCGCCGGGCATGCTGCCGCTGTTTTACCTGATCGCGTCTGCGGTGATGTGCGCGTTTTTGCTCATGATCCGCCTGCCGGAGGGCCGCGCGGACAAAAAACCCGTGGCGTCCAAGGAAACGGCTGCGATGACGTTGCTGAAACGGCCGTGGTTTTTGCTGCTGATGGCGGGCACCGCCTGTCTGGCGCTCAACGCCATCATGGTGGGCAGCTACCTCATTCAGGTGATGACGGAAATCGGCGGCGGCAGCACGGAAATGGGCATCGCGGCGGCCATCGCGGCCTGCATGGAATGCCCGGCGATGCTGTTGTACAGCCGTATCAGCAAAAAGCTGGGCGGCGACCGCAAAACCATGGTGCTGTGCGGCTGGGTATGGTGCTTCAAGTGCGGGCTGATCGCCATTGCGCAGTCGCCGTATACCATTTTTGCAGCGCAGTTTCTGCAGTTTGCGGGCTATGGCTTCTTCGTGCCGGCCAGCGTGCGCTATATCCGCCAGCTGCTGCCGGAGCAGGCTTTCCTCAAGGGCCAGTCATTAAGCGGCAGCGCGTTTACGCTGGGCAGCCTGATCGCGGCCTTTGGCGGCGGCATCATGCTGGATGCGCTGGGCGTGCGCACCACGCTTTACATCGGCCAGGGCTTTTCCATCGTGGGCGCGGTGATGCTGACGCTGTCGGTGGTGTTGTCGCGCAAGGCGGCACTTGACGCAAAGGCGTAACGCGTGGTATGATTTGATCAATCTGATACAGAAACGGAGCTGGAAAGATGCGCAAATGATTTTTCTGCCACTACCCCAATGAAATGAAGGGGCAGGCGTAAGGCGGCATTCTTCCGTAAGGGAGGAAGGCCTGCTTTGCTGCGGCAGAAAAATCAGGGGCGTGTTTTCCACGCTTCGTTTTTTGCTGCGCTTTTTGCGCGCCTGTCCGGTAAGGAGGCCCTATGCAGTTATCCATCCGAAATCTCTCGTTCACGTATGAGGGCAGCTATACGCCCGTGTTTGAAAATCTGAATATCAACCTTGACACCCGCTGGCGGCTGGGGCTGGTGGGCCGAAACGGCCGCGGCAAGACGACGCTTCTTCAGCTGATGCTGAAAAAATACAGCCATCAGGGCGTGATCGACCTGCCGCTGGAGGCGGTGTATTTTCCCTTTGACGTGCCCGATCCCACCCAGCTTACGCTGTTTGTGATGCAGCAGGCCGCGCCGGACGCGCCCGACTGGCGGCTGATGCGCGAAATGAAGCAGCTGAAAATCACCGATGATGCACTCTACCGCCCGTTTGATACGCTCAGCAAGGGCGAGCAGACCAAGGCGCTTTTGTGCGCACTGTTTGCCCGCGAGGACGTGTACCCGCTCATCGACGAGCCGACCAATCACCTTGACGTGCATGGCCGCGAGCTGGTGGCCGATTACCTGCGCAGCAAGGACGGCTTTTTGCTCGTAAGCCATGACCGCGCATTTCTCAACCGCTGCATCGACCATGTGTTTTCGCTCAATAAAAGCGACGCGCAGGTCGTTCAGGGCGATTATGATACGTGGGAGGAGCAGTTCAACCGCCGCAATGCCTATGAACAGGCGCGCAATGAAGACCTGAAGCGCGATATCAGCCGGCTGACCGAAAGCGCAAGGCAGGCGGCCCAGTGGAGCACGCAGGTGGAAAAGGGCAAGTTTCACGTGGCGGAAAGCGAGGTGGCCGCGCTGGACCGCGGCTATGTGGGCGCACGCGCCGCCAGCATGATGAAGCGCAGCCAGAATACCCTCAAACGCCGCGAACGTGCCATCGAGGAAAAACAGAGCCTGCTCAAAAACGTCGAGCAGGTGGGCGAGCTGAAGCTGACCACCCTCAAGCACCCCAAACAGACGCTTATCAGCGTGCAGGATGCGCGGGTCAGCTACGATGGGCGCATCGTGTGTGAAAACATCCGTTTTGACATCCGCCAGGGCGACCGCGTGGCGCTCACCGGCGCAAACGGCGCAGGCAAAAGCAGCATCCTCAAAACGCTGTGCGGGCTGAACAATGCGCTCACAGGCACGGTGCGCATCGCCAGCGGCCTCACGATCTCCTACGTGCCGCAGGAGACCGACCACCTTGCAGGCAGCATGCGCGACTTTATCAATACCCACCAGCTGGATGAAACGCTGTTCAAAGCCATCCTTCGCAATATGGATTTCAGCCGTGAGCAGTTCGAAAAACCCCTTACCGCCCTCAGCCAGGGCCAGAAGAAAAAGATCCTGCTGGCGGCCAGCCTCTGCACCCCGGCCCACCTCTATATCTGGGACGAACCGTTAAACTACATCGACGTTCTCAGCCGCATCCAGGTGGAAACCTTAATCAAAACCCACGCACCCACCCTGTTGCTGGTGGAACACGACAAGATTTTTTTAGAAAATGTCTGCACCCGAGACCCTATTGAATTGTAAAAACAAAATCCCCCAGCCCCTGCGCACGTGAAACGTGCGCAGAACCGGGGTCCAGGGGCACCGCCCCTGGCGGGTGGTGCAGGAGGGCAGCGCCCTCCTGCCGTGCCTTACTCCGCCAAATTCCGGAACCCTTCGCCCAATACCTCGTGGGCGTCAGAAATGAAGACGAAAGCAGCTTCGTCGTGCGCGCGGACGATGGATTTGACGGCGCCGACCTCCTGAGCGCTGAGAATGGAGAGCAGGACGGGACGGTCGGCACGGCTCCATCCGCCCTCGCCGTGAAGGACGGTCACGCCGCGCTCCAGCTTTTGCATGATCTCCTGCTTGATGGACTCGTGCTGGGCGGAGATGATGTAGCAGGCCTTTTCGCGGGTAACGCCGGTCATGACCATGTCGACGACCTTATCGGAAATGTAGATGCAGATGAGGGCGTAGAGGGCGTATTCCACCTCGATGCTGATGCCGGCCATCAGGACGGAAATGCAGTCGATGGAGAAAAGAATGGTGCCGACGCTGATATGCTGAAACTTTTTGTGAAGCATGCGGGCGGCCATGTCGGTGCCGCCGGTGGTAGCGCCGCCGCGCAGGATGAGGCCCAGACCCACGCCCAGCAAAACACCGCCGAATACCGCGCCAAGCAAAGGCTCCATGGTGGCGACGGGCAGGGGGATGAGGTCGATCAAAACGGAAAAGAGAATGGCCGCGATGAGGGAGCGGAAGACGAATACCCGGCCCATGGCGCGCCAGCCGATGAGAAACAGGGGCACGTTCATGAGCAGGCTGGTGGTACCGACCGGCCAGTCGAACAGATAGTTGAATACCATGGCGATACCGGTAAGCCCGCCGGGGGAGATGTGGTTGGGCGTGAGGAAAAGGGGGTACGCCATGGCGCCCAGCAGACAGCCGATGGCGATCTGCAGGTAGGCAAGCAGCTGTTCGTTTTTGAAGATGGCCAGTTTTTTCATAAGCGCTCCTTTGCATGTGGGGCAAAAATCATTGGTCTTCTTTCACATCGTGAGGTGGAATATCCAGCGAAACCTGCAGCGCACGCACCACTTTTTGCATGCTTTCGGGGGATAATGCGCCCAGCCGCCTGCTCAGGCGGCTTTTTTCGAGGGTGCGCACCTGCTCGCATAAGGCGGTGGATGCGCGCCATAAACCGCCCTCGCCCTCGGGAATGGGGGCGTGCGTGGGCAGCGGCGGCTTGGAGGTGCTGCCGGTGAGGGGCACGGCGATGACGGTGGATGCATGCAGATTGCCGATATCGTTTTGAATGATCACGACTGGCCGCCGCCCGCCCTGCTCGCTGCCGATGACGGGATCCAGCATAGCCATGTAAATGTCGCCTCGTTTCATGCTTTCACACTCCGGGCGGCCTTGTACACTGCATTGATGATACCACGAACGCCGCGGCGAAACAATCGCCCGCACGGAAAAAAGACCGCCCACATACAGCGTATGCGGGCGGGAAAGGGGCGTGTGTCAGTTGAAAATGTGCAGGTCGATATCGCCAGGCGTCTGACCGCGCTTGACGGCCATCCACAGGCAGCCGTTTTCGTCGATGGCGTACTGATTGGGCTGCGTGAGACCGTAGACGGGCTGCAGTACCCAGCGTTTATCCGAAACGGTCAGCGCGGTGTGCCTGCCCGCAGGGAAGAGCGGTTTGGTCTTCCAGAGGGTGTAGGCCTGATACCAGCGGCTCTGCACGCAGGTAAGGCTGTCAAAGTCGATAGCAATGCTTTCGTAAGGCCATTCGCCGCTGTGCTGCAGCAGCTGGGCGGCGCTGTCAAAATGCAGGGTGTTGGACTGGTTCCAGTTTTCACCGCTGAAGCCGTTCATCACACAGGCAAGGTTCATTTCGCCGCTGGCAGCATATACCCACTGTGTGCCGAACTGCTCGCCGTTTACGCTGAGAGCGTATTTCTGGGCGGAGGTTTCCAGCTGCGGCCGCAGGTAGACGGCGTCGGCAATAACGGCGGCGTCAAAGCCGGTGAGCACCATCTCGCCGCCGATGCGGAAGGTTTCGCTTTCAGGCGAGAGAGAAGCCTCGTCATAGGCGTACTGCGCGCCGAAAAGCGCGTCGTAGCTGAGCAGATCGTGCACGGTATCGCCGGGCGCAGACAGCGTGTTTGCATAATGCAGGAAGGGGTCTGTGTCCAGCCCGGCAAAGCGCAGGGCCTCGGCCCCCAGCTGCCACGCGTACAGATCGCGCACAGCGGGCGTATTGCCCCGGTTGGACCAGATGAAATACGGCGTCTGCTTCGCGGATGCGGCGGTGAGATCAACGCCCAGCTCGGCATAGACGTTTTCGCCAAAGGGCGCGATGTGGTCGCCGAAGAACACCACAATGGTCTCCTCCGGGAAGGCGGAAAGGTCGCTCAGGAACTGTTCCAGCGCCCGGTCGCTCTGACCCAGCAGCCAGCAGTAGTTGCTGAGGATCTTCTCCGTCTCGGCAGAACAGGCGTTGGTAAAGGGCGTGTCTGCCCCGCAGGTCTGGCGGAAGTCGTCATAGCCGTAGCCGCCGTGATTCTGCATGGTGAGCAGGAACACAAAGTCGCGCTCCTCGGTGCGTCGCAGCTGCGCTAGCGCGGAGGCATAGTGCGCCTCGTCGCAGATGAACATGCCCTTGTGGGTGAAATCGGCCCGGGTGGTGTCGGTGGTGTAAAAGTCGGTAAAGCCAAGGCTGCGCAGGTTGTTGTAGCGGTTGTAGTACACGCCGGAATACCAGTGGATGGCGCTTGACACATAGCCGCGGTCGCGCAGGATGCTGGCCACGCTGTTCATGGGCGGCAGGCCCATGGCGTAGGGATTGATGGCGTACTGGCTGCGCAGGCCCGTGAGAACTTCAAACTCGGTCTCACTGGTGCCGCCGCCCACCTTGGGCACCGTTACCCGTCCGGATTGACAGGTGGTGATCAGCTGATTGTAAAACGGCGTGAGCTCGCGGGTGAAATCCACATACTGCGACAGCCACTGCTCGTCGGTGAAACTTTCCGACAGGACGAGGATGATGTTGGGTTCACGCCCGTCTGCGGCAGGCACATCGTCCATCAAAGCGCGGTACTGCGCGCGCACGTCGGCCTCGTCGTAGTCCACACGCAGCAGGGAACGGCGCTGATTTTCCACCGCCAGCGCAGTGTACAGCGTGCCTTCGGTGCGCGCCACATCCACCAGATCATAACGCGTGCGGGTGGCAATGCGCTCAAATGTGCACAGGGGCGGCAGGGCGATGAGCAGCGCAAGCCCCAGCACAGGCAGTATGATGCGGCGCTTTTCCCTGCGGTTTTTCACCAGCAGCACGCCGGCTACCGCCAGCGCCACAAAGGCAAACAGCACCAGCGCAAGCTCCGTCAGGTTGATGGAAAACTCCATGTGACGCACGGTCTGGGCGGCGTCGCCCAGCTGATACAGGTCGGTAAACAGCACCGGCTCGATGCGGTAGCGCATTTTGTAGCGGTTGGCAATGCCCAAAAGCGACGCCAGAAGGCCGAAGGTTGAGGTAAGCCCCCAGCGAAGACGGTAACTGCGAAAAACGCTGATGACGAGGCACAGCCCCAGCCACAGGCCCAGCGTGATGAGAAACGACGCCGGCGCGCCCATGGCCCACGCAATGCCGGAAGCGGCGCGCGAAAAGCCCTCCAGCAGCGCGCAAAGCACCGCCGGAGCCACTGTGAGCAGCACCGCTTCCTGAATCATTGAATCGCCTCATTTGTGTAGGATATGCCATGGGGTTTCAAAAAATCCCGTCCTGAAATGAGGACGGGATTTTATTGCCTGGTATCAGATCGTCAGCACGCGTAAGCCAAGACGGTTTTCCAGCTTCTTTGGCGGATAAAACCGGTTTACCGGCACAGCTCCTGTGCAACCTGCGCGCCCAGACGGGCGTTGTTGAACACCAGCTGAATGTTCGACTTCAGGCTGTCGCCGCCGGTGAGCTTCTGGATCTTGTCCAGCAGGAAGGGCGTGGTCTCCTTGCCCTTGATGCCCAGACGATCGCACTCTTCAATGGCGTCGGCGATGTTCTTGTTGATGTAATCCGGATCCATCGAATACTCTTCGGGGATGGGATTGGTGACCAGCATGCCGCCCACCAGACCCATGTCCAGCTTCACGCGGAAGGCGTCGGCGATCTCTTTGGCGGTGTCCATGCGGTAGTCCACCTTGAAGCCGCTCTTGCGGGTGTAGAAGGCGGGCAGCTCCTCGGTCTGATAGCCGATGACGGGCACGCCCTTGGTTTCGAGGTATTCGAGGGTGAGGCCCAGGTCAAGGATGCTCTTGGCGCCGGCGCAGATGACCATGACAGGGGTCTGGGCCAGCTCTTCAAGGTCGGCGGAGATGTCCATGGTGGTCTCAGCGCCGCGATGCACGCCGCCGATGCC
>JAFULL010000128.1 GCA_017473345.1 Clostridia bacterium
ACCATTGCATTCTCATAGACAGACACATCTGCATCGCTCTGACCGCGGGCATGCGCACGGGCAACTTCTGCTTCCACCTTTTGAGCGATGGTTTCAAAGCCGTCCGTTTCAGCCGGAGTCAGATGATACTTGACAACGATCGCCTCGCGGGTATCGATTAGTTCCTGCAGTCGGATCTGATCATTCTCGGAGAAATACCCATTCTGCCGCTTATTCAGGAGCCGTTCGATCTCCTGATCCAAGGCGTCCAGCTGTTCAATATCGCTCTGAAGCTGTGCCGATACAGAGGTATATCCGTTAGCATCGGCGGTTTTTTTCAGTTCTGTCAGGGCTTCACGTGTGCTGGCGGTCAGGGTTTTGAAGGATTCCGTCCAATGTGAAACGATTTCATCTGTTTCCTTCTGACCATCCGTCCATACGGCGATCAGTCCGGAGAGCCATTCTTGCGCGGTCTGCTGTTCATTGGTAAAGTCGCTTTCGGTCATGCCAAAGAAGGACAGACCCTCGCTGCTCCCATAAAAGGTTTCAGCGGCGGTGTCCTTCCATTTTTCGGCGGTTTCAGTCATCCCTTCGAGTGCTTCGCGGGCCTGCTTTGCGCCGGACACATAATCCGCCAGCGCAACAGTACCGACGACAACAGCAGCGGCGACCGCCAGCCATACGGAGGGTGACTTGCCTAAGACGGACATAAAGCCCTTAAAGCCGCCGCCAGCCTTGCCGACAGCCGTGGCAAACTTGCCGATGCCGCCGGTAACGGTGGATAGCCCCTTGGTCAGCTTGGACAGTGCCAGAAAGGCCGGGCCGATGGATGCTGCAAACGCCGCTGTCTGAATAATCTGCTTGCGTTCAGCTTCGTCCATCTCCATGAACCTGTCCATCAGATCATCCACTCCGTCGATCAGGCTGTGAATGGTGGGATTGAGATCATCGCCCAGCTGCTGCGCAAAAAGGACGGATTTGTTTTTCAGGTTGATGAGCTTGCTTTCCGTGGTGGCATAACGCTTCCCGGCTTCCTCGGCAAGGGCGGTGTTTTCTTCCCAAGCACGATTGGCCGTTGCCTGCGCAGATGCAAAAAGCTCCGTCGCATTGACGGAGCGAAGGAGGGTATCGCGCAGGCGCACTTCGGAAATGCCAATTTCGTTCAGCACGGCAATGGCACTCATGCCTTCGTCATCCATCTTCGCCAACCCCTCGATGAAGGACTGGAACACGGCGGCGGGATCGGCCTCCCACATCTGAACAAATTGCTGCTCGGTCATGCCGCAGACAGTAGCAAAGTCCGTCAGGGCTTCGCCGCCAGTAGCAGCAGCAACCTCCATTTTGATCATGGCCTTGGAAAGCGCCGAGCCGCCCATCTGAGCCTCAATGCCCACGGAGGACAGCGCGGTGGCAAAGCCCAGAATCTGTGCTTCGCTCAAACCAATCTGCTTGCCTGCACCGGCAAGGCGCAGCGCCATTTCCATGATTGCGGATTCGGTAGTGGCAAAGTGGTTGCCCAGATCGACCAGTGTAGAGCCGAGGTTTTCAAACAGGCCCTGATCCATGTCCATGATGTTGGCGAACTTCGCCAGCGTGGAGCCCGCTTCCTCGGCAACAATATCAGTCGTGTTGCCAAGGTCGATCATGACGCGGGTAAAGTCTTCCAGCGCGTCGGTACGGATGCCCAACTGACCGGCGTTTGCCATAACATTGGAAATTTCAGTCGTGTCAGCGGCGATTTCCGTTGACATCTGTTTGACGGTCGCTTCCAGCTGGGCAAATTCGGTTTCAGTTGCATCCACTGTTTTGCGGACACCCGTGAAGGCCGATTCAAATTCGATGCTGGACTTCATTGCCGTTGCGCCCAAGGCCAGCACCGGTGCGGTCACATAGGTGGAAAGCACGCGCCCGATTGCGCCGGTGGTCTTGCTAACCGATTCACAGCTTTTGGAGAACTCCGTCAGGGAATTTCCCGCCGCCGTCCAAAGAGATTTTGCGGTATTCAGCTGCTGATTGGTCTCACGGATGGCGGCTTCGATTTCCCGCACAGCGGCCTGCGCATTGGTCAGCGCGGTTTCCGCATCGGTAACTGCGTCTGTAGCTTCCCGGATTTTATCCGGATCGTGTGCCTGCTGAGCGGCGATCAACTGCTCTTTGGCGGCCTGCAGCTTTTCCTCGTATCGGGAAACAGTCTGCTGCTGCAGGGTCAGCTTTTCATTCAGCATGACCAGCTTGGCAGACAGCGCACCGGCATTGGTGTCCACCTCACGGATACCTGCTGCTGCCAGCCGGAACCGACTCTGGGCAAGCTGCATCTGTTTCCCCAGCGAGGAAACGGCTGTATTTGCATTGCGCATCCTGTCACCAGCGGCCTGCCAGTTGGTCTGAGTAAGGCGCAGCGCGTCGTTGCAGCCACGGATGGCGGTTTCGGTTTCCCTGACCGCAGCCTGTGCCTTGTTCAGCTGCGTCTGCTGGGTAGAGACGGCGTCGGCAGCGTTCTGTGTCGCCTTTCGCAGGGCATCCTGCTGACCGGCCAGCTTATTGACATCGGCAGTAGCGGCTTCATATTCCTGCTGGGCAGCTTCCATATTTGCCTTGGCAGCAATGGTCGCGGAGTCACTTTCGCCCAAGCTGTCCCGATATCGCTCATACGCACTCGTGGCGGTTGTCACTTCATCCCGCAGAGCACTCTGCCGCTGGCGAGCTTGTTCCAGTCGCTGGGCATAATCCGTCTGCCGGTTATAGCATTCAGTCAGCTTGGAGGTGGCCTGTGCCAGCGCACGCTCGTATTGCGTGACCACGTCCTTTTGCAGGGACAATCTGCGCTCCAGCGTAGACAGCTTGGCAGTCAGCCCTTCGGTGGTGTTCTCAAAGCCCTCCACACCGGCAGCGGC
>JAFULL010000129.1 GCA_017473345.1 Clostridia bacterium
GCTGCTGGCTTCAACACCTACCGCACCATCGACCTCGAGTTCGCTCCCTTCGGCGGCAACTGGCTGAACGACTCCTTCCTGCAGTGCGTGTTCTCCGGCCTGACCGAGGCTGACCTGACCGTGCCGCGCAAGTCCTTCTACGACGGCCTCCGCGAAGACGGCGTGAACCTTGGCAAGTACTATCAGATGCCTGCTGTTCAGATGACCGACGCTTACAACGAGTACGTTGGCGAACTGATCCGTGGCGGCGCTGGCATCTGCACCTTCCGCGATCAGTGCATCGCTGGCCAGATCTCCGTTGAGGACTTCTTCGCTCGTTACGAAGAGCTCAAGGGCCGCGGCCTGCAGGATGTCATCGACGAAGGCAACGAAGCTTACCAGGCCATCATGGGCAACTAAGCTGCTTGCGCCTAACAAGCGATAAGTAACATCCGGCCCCATCTCGAAAGAGATGGGGCCTTTTTTTGTATGAAAATATTGTGCACAACACAAAGATATATGATAGAACCAACAAAACAGCACTGGTGCAAGTGCTGAAAACCGAATAAGGAGGCCACCCCATGAAGAAACTGGTATCCTGGCACTGATCATGATGCTGTCTTTGACCTCTGCTTTCGCCACCGCTACTGAAGCAATGGGCGGACTGGAAGCAAACTGGTGGGTCGACCTGGAGATCCCCAAGAGCGAACTGTACTACAATGAACTGACCATCACCGCTATGGGCAACCATTACAATCAGTATTCCACTGACTTTAATGGCGGCTACTATTTCCCCACCATTGAAAAGATGACCGGCGTTCACTTCGATATCGACTGGCGTTCCGATTACAATTCCACCGTGGTTGCCACGGCGCTGGCTCAGAGCGTGGATAACCTGCCTCACCTGATTCAGGCTTCCGGCGACTACTCTATCGCCGCCTAATCAGTGAAGGCGCGATCGTTGAGCTGACTCCCTATCTTGAGCTGATGCCCAACGTTGTGGAAGCGGTCGGCGAAGACCGTATGGCCATCTGGGCAGAAGCCGACGGCGGCATCTGGACCCTGCCTGACCTGGTCAACGTTCCCGGCGCTCAGTCTACCGCTGTTCGCAAGGACTGGCTGGACCAGCTGGGCATGGAAGTGCCTGACACCTGGGAAGAGTGGAAGGCTTACTGGTACGGCGTTCGTGACAACGACATGAACGGCAACGGCGACCCCAACGATGAAATTCCGATTTCTCTGGAAATGGGCGCGACCGGTGAAAGAAGCCTGCATCAGTTGTTGAATGCTTTCGGCATTGCTGCTTCCAACGATGCGCAGTTCTGCATCATGCCGGGCGGCACCTACGGCTTCGTCTATGACCATCCCAACTACAAGGCTTTCCTCCAGGAAGTTCGTGTTCTGTATGCCGACGGCATTCTGGACCAGGAGTTCGCAACCCGTAAGGCCACCGATATCCTCAACCTCATGGGCGGCAACCTGGTCGGCACCGTGTTTGCCTATGCTGAGCAGTGCGCTGTGCAGTCCTAAACCGCGATCGCCAATGGCGACGTGGATGCGCTGTACCTGTGTGTGGCCCCCATTGTTGGCCCATTCGGTGACAGCATGCTGCAGATGCGCGAAGGTCTGACCAAGAAGTGGTGCATCACCGCGAAGGCGGAGCAGGACGGTCTGGTAGAAGAGCTGTGCAAGTTCTGGAACTGGCAGTACAGCCCCGAAGGCGTGAGCCTGTACAACTACGGCATCGAGGGCTATACCTTCGACGTGGTGGACGGCAAGAGCGTTCTGCGTCCCGAGGTTGTAGCCAGCGGCTTCAACGTCTACCATACGATGGACCTTGAGTTTGCTCCCTTCGGCGGCAACTGGCTGACCGACGCCTTCATGCAGTGCGTGTTCTCCGGCATGACCGTGGAAGATCTCATCGTACCGCGCCGTTCCTTCTACGACGGTCTGCGCGATGACGGCGTGAACATTGGCAAGTATTATCAGATGCCTGCTGTGCAGGGCACCGAAGCTTACAACGAGTATGTAGGCGAGCTGATCCGCGGCGGCAACGGCATTTGCACCTATCGTGACCAGTGTGTGGCCGGTCAGATCACGATCGACGAGTTCTTTGCCAAGTATGAAGGGCTTAAGGGCCGCGGCCTGCAGGATGTCATCGATCAGGGCACTGCTGCTTACGCTGAGATCACCAAGTAAAAGCAAAATCAATCACGATTGTCCGGCCTGAAAGAGCCGAGCTTTTGTATAAAAAAAGCGAATGCTGGTTTGCATGCGGAAATATTCACCCGTTTGCGAAAGATTTTTCTAAAAAATCGAAAGCAAATCCCTCTGTCAATAGGGAAGAGTGTGATATAATAAGGCCAAACAAAAGCAACATCATTCTGCCCAAGGGAGGAATTCTACCCATGAGTCAGGTTCAGTTTACCCGTCAGCCCTTCATGATGGCCGATTTTGGCAAGGTCAATCCTTTGCCGGATTTTCAGAATGTTTCCTATGTGCATTCCACCGTTGTGTGGGATGACACGCTCAACGAGGAGGATGTGCGCTACATGCGTTATGGCCGTGTGGGCACCATTCTGCCGTATCTGTCTCAGGACCAGTATACCCGCGAAAAGAAGCCCGTTGAAAAGGACGTTGTGGTCATCGAAAACGAGCATATCCGCGCGGAAATGCTGCCGTGGATGGGCGGCCGTCTGTGGTCGCTGAAGTATGAAGGCCGTGAGCTGCTCAACCATAATCCTGTTGTGCAGCCCTGCAACCTTGCACTGCGCAATGCGTGGTGCTCCGGCGGCGTGGAGTGGAACGTGTCCATCCGCGGCCATAACATGCTGACCTGCGAAAACATGTTTACCGAACTCATCAACCTGCCGGACGGCACCAGCGGCGTGCGCCTGTACGAATATGAGCGCATCCGCGGCATCGTGTACCGTCTGGAGGCTTATCTGCCGCCGGAAAGCCACTTCCTGTATGTACAGGTGCATATTGAAAACCCCAAGGGCAATGGTGAGGTGCCCATGTACTGGTGGAGCAATATCGCTGTGCCTCAGCGCGATGGCACGCGCGTGATCGCGCCTGCTGAAACGGCTATTCTGTCGCTGTATGATGCCGGCCAGTACCGTATGCTGCGCCGTCCGCTGCCTGTATTTGAGGGCATGGATCTGTCCAAGCCCTGCGAGATCACCCGCTCGGTCGACGTGTTCTATGATCTGCCCAAGGAAGAACGCCCCTTCGTGACAGCGCTGCAGAGCGACCACAAGGGCCTTGTTCAGATGTCCACCCACCAGATGCGCGGCCGCAAGCTGTTTGTATGGGGCGTGGGCGAGGGCGGCAAGAACTGGCAGCGCTGGCTCAGTGACGGTGTGGAGAGCTACATTGAAATCCAGTCCGGCATTGCCAAGACGCAGCAGGACCACCTGCCCATGCCTGATGGAGATGTATGGAACTGGCTGGAGGCTTATGGCCAGCTGACCTGCAATGTGGACGGCATGGAATATGCCGACGCTGTCAATGCCTGCCGCAGCGCGTTGGATGACATGATCGCCCAGAAGGATCTGGAGGCTGAACATCAGGCTCGCGCCAGGGCTATCGCGCAGGCGCAGGGCGAGATCGTCTCCATGGGCGCTGGCTGGGGCGCACTGGAGAATATGCGCCGCGAGAAGAATGGCCTGCAGCCGGTGTCTTCAGTGTGCCGTTTCCCGGAAAGCTCCATCGATCAGCAGCAGGCGCCGTGGATCGAGCTTCTCAACAGCCAGTCCTTCCCCGCAATCGACCCGCTGTGCGCGCCTGAAAGCTATATGATCGCTGACTGCTGGCGCAATATGCTGGTGGATGTAGAGGACAAGTCCGCCAACGCCCTGTACCATCTGGGCGTGATGCAGCATGCTGCCAAGGATCCTGAAACGGCGAAGAAGACGCTGGAAGAAAGCATTCGCCTTGCGCCCACCCCCTGGGCATGGCGCGCGTTGGCCCGCATGGCTGTGATCGCCGGAAGTACCGATGAATGCCTGAACGCCTATCACGAGGCTCTTAAACTGCTGCCGGGCGACCGCAACCTCTGCCTCGAATATGCGCAGACGCTGCTCAATGCCGGCCTGCATGCTGAACTGTATGATTACCTGCAGACCCTGCCTGCCGATTATCAGGAACAGCCCAGATTCCTGTACCTGAAGGCCGCTGCGGATGTAACGCTGGGCCGCTATGACGAGGCGGAAGCCATTATGCTGCGCCCGCTGTTCATTCCGGATATGCGCGAGGGCGAGCTGTCGCTGTGCGACCTGTGGTTCACCCTGTACATGAAGAAGCATAACATCAGCCGTGAAGGGGCCGAGAAGCGTTTCCCGCTGCCGCACGAGCTTGATTTCAGAATGCATGAATAAACTTTCGCTACAGCAAAGGAGCGGTGAAAATGAGCGAAGTTCTGCATCCGTGGCATTCCGTTGAAGCTGTTCAGGACGGCAGCCGGGTGGATATTGCGTTCTGGGGCCGAAAGGTCACGCAGGATGCATCGCTGTTTCCGGTAAGCATTGAGACGCAGGAGACGGAACTGCTGTATGCGCCCATCCGTCTGGTGGGTACGGCCAACGATGAAGAAATCGTATGGCATGATCAGGGGTGTTACCTGCTCGATCCCCAAAAGGAAAGAGCGGTTGTCAACGGCTATGCTGAAAGCCAGTGCATCATTGCCAATTCCACCCTTGCGTGGGAATACGATGGTGCTGCCCGCTGGGACGTAAAGATCATGCCGCGCGGCATCATTGTGCCGCAGCTGTTTGGGCTGGAGCCGCCCAGCGTGACCCGCTGGGATCTGCAAAGCCTCAGGCTGGAAATTCCGCTGCGCAAGCAGGCAGTGCAGCTGTACGTCAGCTGGCCGGCCGGCGGCGTAAAAGCGCTGAAGGATGGTTCGCCGCTGCGTGAAAACGGCCGCATACCTGAGGGCGGCATGAGCATGCCGTTCAAGCCGGGTCTGTGGCTGGGCAATGAAAAGCTTGGCCTGCAGCTGGTCAGTGAAACGGACGAGTACTGGCAGGCTGCCGATCGGGAAAAGGCCATCACCATCGAGGATGCCGGCGACCACTGGGTGCTGTGCCTGCACCTGCTGGATTCGGCTCCTCGCATGTGGGAAAAACCAGGCATGACCTCACCACAGATCAACTATTCCTTTGGTCTGGTGGCTACGCCCGTCAAGCCGATGGATCCGGCCTTCCTGAAATTAAAGGCGGTTCACATCGACTGCTTTACCAAGATCATTGGCGACTACTGGCCTTACCTTAACGGCCCTGTCAGCGATGAAAACCCCGAAAAGGTCATCGACCGCCTGAGCCGCGCAGGTGTGAACCTGCTGATTCTGCACGAAAAGTGGAACAAGATTCAGAACTACTGGGAAACTGCCGTACAGACCAGAGAGGAGATCACCCGGCTGGTGCGCCTGTGCCACAGCCGTGGAATTCGCGTGATTCCGTACTTCGGGTATGAGATCACATCTGCCATGCCGTATTTTGCTGAGGTGCGCGACGAAGTCAGCTGCATCAGCGAAAACGTCGGAGGCTATTCCAGCGGCTGGTACCGCGTGCCCTATCAGCGCGCCAACATCGTTTGCTACCGCAGCCAGTGGAAGGACAGGCTGGTGGAAGGCATGCTCAGGTGTATTGATACATTTGAGTTTGACGGCGTGTATCTGGACGGCACGGCGTGCCCGTGGGGCTGTACCAATGCAAAGCACGGCTGCGGCTATGAGGGCGAGGATGGCAAGCGCCATGCAACCTACCCCATGTTTGACGTGCGCGATATCATGCGCAAAATCTACACCGGCGTTCATAGGCGCGGCGGCATCGTCAATCCGCATCTCAGCGGCGTTGCACTGCCCTTCATTACGGGCTTCAGCGACATGATCTGGGATGGCGAGCATATTCAGATGGATATCTGGCACAAGGGCATCCGGAATTTCTCGCTGGAGTATTTCCGCGCGGAATATCTGGGCGTCAATCACGGCATCCCCGTGCAGTTCCTTGTGTATGAAGTTCCCGGCAAGTGGAACTTTGACATGGCGCTGTCCATCTGTCTGATCCACGGCGTGTACCCGCGGCCCAATTCCGTGTATCACCCGCTGGATGTGATGGAGGAATTGTGGCGCGTGCTGGAACTGTACGGAATTGCCGACGCCAAATTTGAAGGCTACTGGGAAAACGGTGCAGCCTGGCATTGCGACGCTGAGCAGGTGAAACTGAGCTATTACCGCCGTGAGCAAAACGACGGCAGCATCAAACTGCTGGTGTTTGCGGCCAATCCCACGGTGGATGCATGTCAAGGCGTACAGCTGTCCATTCTGCCGCAGGCCTTTGACAGACAGAGCGTAAGAAGCGTGTATGACGTACGCGCCAAAGTGTATCTGGATGCCCCGCATGGCAGCTGGAAGGTGGACATGCCCAACCAGACCTATCAGATTTATGAAGTCACATTGGCATAAGAATGAAAAAAGAGCGTGAAGGCAATTGCCCTCACGCTCTTTTACACATCTGTTTTTTCGAAGAAACGCAGCTCTCTGCACATCTCCAGAAAGTCCTGAAACTCTGTTCGGGTTTTGCATCCTGCCACGCCCATGATTCGCTTGAGCCGATAACGCAGCGCGGAGGCGGACAGAAACAGCCGCTCCTCCAGCGCTTCGGTGCTCAGCCCTGCAAGCAGGCCGCGCAAAAAAGCCTGATCGATGTCGTCACAGCTGTCCAGCAGCATTTCGGCGCACATCAGACGGTCAGCCTCAGGGTCGCTGTAGAAATTGACGCTGGTTTCATAATTCGTTTGGGGAAGTGCAAGCATATCGCTTTCCTCAAAGGGAATACAGGCAGTGGAATCGCGCACGATGAGCTTGCTGCGAATGCGCACTGACACGCTGGTGGCGGCCTCCTGCTTTTGCAAAAAGGCGTACAGGTTGATGGCCTGGCGGCCCAGTTCCTCATGCTCCAGCGTAACGCTGGTAATGGAGGGACTTACATTCGCAGACAGCGCCGAGTTTCCAAAGCTGGTTACAAACAGATCTTCCGGCACACGTATACCATCGGCCCTGAGTCGCCTCAACAGCGAAACAGCAACGATGTCGTTGGCGCAGATCACCGCATCAAAACGGCTGCGCTCATGCGAAAAGGCCTGATAACATGCGTCCAGCGAAGCAGGATTGTCGAATGCGCGAAAGCTTTGCCCAAGTCCATGGGCAGCATTCCATGCATCAAAGCAGTCCTTCTTGATCATGTCGGCGGAGGAATTGGGGTTAAAGCCGTACAGGGCAGCGCGCGGCCTGCCGCAGCGTTCAAGATAGTGCAGAATCATCTGCATGGCCGACACGTGATCCATGCGCACAATGCCTTGAGCGGTGGCCGATTCGGCCGGATTGAAGCTGATGAGGATGCACTTTACGCCCTTGCGCGTAAAATGATCCAACACCTTGGGCATCCACGAGATCGACGTGCCGATCACGATGATCAGCCGCTGACGGCTGCCGAACAGCTCGTCAGGGTCGATGGTCTGGTAGTCGTCGGCATCAAGCTGCACAACGGTATATTTTTTGCGGCTGGCCTCGCGCATCAGGCCGTCTACCGTCTGGCGCGCCCAGATGGAATTGCGGTAGTCGGATTCCAGCAAAAATGGTATGAGCATATGCATCCGCTCCTTTGATGGTATGATGATAACACATCGTGCACACCCGGTCAAATGCTTCGGCATGCAACGTTTTTGCGATTTCTTCGACGGATTTTCACGTTGAAATGCTTAAGTGTTTTGGTACAATAAATATAGTGGAAAACCATTCTGCAAAGGAGGACTTTAACAAGTGAAAAAAATGGTCTCTTTTGAAAATATACTGGTTGAAAATGCGCAGATCGAGCGTGTGGACGACGCGCTGCGCGTGAAGATCGCCAAGGGGAATGCCGTGCTGACCCTGCCGGAGATGACCGGCGATTTTTACGGCAATGCAAAGTATTTCGTGCTGGATGTGCTGCCGCATGTGGATTACTGTGAAAGCGTGCAGCTGCATCTGTATGAGAAAAGCGGCCGCAAAATTCACATGCATATCCGCCTGTTCCCGGGCGTTGTGGGACGCATTGTTTTTCGCCTGGATCTGATGGATGGAAGCCTGCTCTTCCCGCCGCTCACACCCGGAACCATGAAGAGCGAGATCCGTGGCCAGGGCATTGTAATGGCGGACGTGGAAAAGACCGAACTGCACATCGTTGAGCCGCGTCAGGAAAACCGCGTGTTTGATATTCTGGGCGGATGGCTTTGCGATGAGCTGCCTGAATTCCCCAAGGCTGAGAAAACCACGGTCGACGTGCTGGGCCAGTGGAAGGAAAAGGAATGGCCGGGCAAGGCCCACTCTGTGGAAGAGATGAAGCAGGCGCTGCTGGCGGATGAAGCTGCGGCGGATGAGCCCATCCCGGGCTGGAATGCCTACGGTGGCTGCACGGATAAGCAGTTTGAAGCCACCGGCTGGTTCCGCACCCAGAAGGACTGCGACCGCTGGTATCTGGTGGATCCTGAAGGCTGCGCGTTCTTCTCCTCGGGTGTGTTTGGCGTGTATCCCGGCGAGCCGGGCTGGATTCTCGGCGTGGAGGATCACATGGATGAACTGCCCGATCCCAGCGGTGCTTTTGCACCTGCCTATGACCATGCGGGCGATCTGGAACTGTACCGCCGCAAGTTCAGCGGCATGTTCCCGGATGAAACGCTGCTGTATGCGCCTGCCACCGGCAACCTGATCCGTGCATTCGGTGATGAATGGTACGACCGCTGGGCAAAGCTGACGGCCCGCCGCCTGCGCCGCTGGGGCATCAACACCCTGAGCATGTTCTCTGATCCGGAGTTCATCAAGCGCTCCAAAATACCCTATGTCATTATGCTAAAGGGCTATCCGGTCACAAAGAAGACCATCTTCCGCGAGTTCCCGGACGTGTTCTCCAGGGAATATGACGACCTCAGCCGCAACTTCGCCAGCCAGCTGAAGGACTATGCCGACGATCCGCTGCTGATCGGCTACTTCCTTAACAACGAACCCACCTGGGGCTTTGTGACGGACATCCTGCTGGCGGAAAAGATGCTGGAGGATGCGCCGGAAACCGCTTCCTGTGAAGCGTTCATCCAGTGGATCAGCGAGCGCTACAACGGCGATGTCGCCGCATTCAATGCTGCGTGGAAGCAGGAACTGACCTGCTTTGAAGACCTGAAGAAGGGCCTGTTCCGTCCGGCGGAGCGCAGCCAGACGGCGTGGAATGACCTGATGGACTTCACCATGATCATGGTGGACATGTACGCAGGCATCCCTGCCAAATATGCTCGTGAATATGCGCCGCATCACCTGAACCTGGGCATGCGCTTTGCCCACGCCGAGGGCAATGCAAGCCTGCTGCGCACTGCACAGCACTTTGACGTGTTCTCCCTCAACTGCTATCAGGCCGATCCTGTGGACAAGCTGGACGGGCTTCATAAGGATCTGGATATGCCGATTCTGGTGGGCGAGTTCCACTTTGGCGCGCTGGACGCCGGTCTGCCGCATCCCAGCCTGTTCTGGGTGAAGAACCAGTACGAGCGCGGCAAGGCCTACGAGCGTTACCAGACCCGTACGGCGGCGCACGAATGCGGCGTGGGTTCCCATTACTTCGCCTATAACGATCAGCCTGTTTGGGGCCGTTATGATGGCGAAAACTATCAGTTTGGCTTTGTGGACGTGTGCAACAAGCCGTATGAAGTGTTTACTGAAGCGCTGCGCCGTACCAATGAAAAGATCTACGATGTAATGCAGGGCCATATCCCGCCTGAAGGCGGTGAGACCCAGCGACTGTAACAAGCAGGAGGCAATGAAATGAGCAAGGTAATCGTGAATGACGAGCTTCGCCTGATGATGGCGTATCCCTCTCCCGACGCTGAAGAGCTGCCCATGTTTGCGGAGCACCGCGTGCATCAGCGCTCCAGCGGCAATCCCTACCCCAGCAAGGTCGTTATGAAGGTCGACCGCGAGCATCGCGAAGAAAAGCCTTTCCGCGTCATCACGCTGGAAAACGAGTATATCAGGGTCGAACTCATGCCCGAATTGGGCGGCCGCATCTACTCCGCCTACGACAAGCGAACCGGCTACGACTTCTTCTACAAGCAGCATGTCATTAAGCCCGCGCTGATCGGTCTGCTTG
The DNA here is from genome assembly GCA_017473345.1 of Clostridia bacterium. Taxonomy (GTDB): domain Bacteria; phylum Bacillota; class Clostridia; order Christensenellales; family Aristaeellaceae; genus Limiplasma. Next base: position 10,152 of record JAFULL010000129.1, read on the forward strand.
GCAGCTGGGTATCCGGCGGCTGCGAATTCAACTGGCCCTGCCATCATCGTCCCAGCACCTTTATGCCTGTAGACGTGCAGATCGAAGAGCACGAAAACGGCGCCGTGACCGTTTGGATGAGCGAAAACGAGCCCCTTGACCGCATGAAGGGCATGGTGGGCGTGCATCTGGAGCCCGGCGAAGCGCGTTTTGACACCCGCATGAAGGTGTACAACCCCACGGCCAGCCGCCACTCCTTCCTGTGGTGGGAGAACGCCGCTGTGCCGGTGAATGAGCAGTACCGTCTGGTGTTCCCGCCGGATGTGAAGTATGTGCAGTTCCACTATCGCAAGAACGTGACCGCCTACCCGGTGGCTTCCGGCGTGTACAACGGCATCCGCATGGGTGACGGCGTGGATATTTCCTACCACAAGAACACCCATCAGCCCACGTCCTATTTCTGCGCCACCTCCAACTATGACTTCTTCGGCGGCTACGACGAAGGCAAGCGCGCCGGCGTTGTGCATGTGGCTGACCGTACCGTGAGCGTTGGCAAGAAGATGTTCACCTGGGCCTACAATCAGCTGTCCCGCAGCTGGGAAAAGGCGCTGACCGATACCGACGGCGCTTATGCCGAGCTGATGGCCTCCAGCTATTCGCTCAACCAGCCCGACTTTGCATGGCTGCAGCCCTATGAGAGCAAGGAATTCTCGCAGATGTGGTACCCCATCGGCGATGTGGGCGCGCCGCTGTGCGCCTGCAAGGAGGCCTCCGTCTCCGTGGAAAACGGCAGGCTCAACGTGCAGGCCACCGTGGCCCTCAAGGGCGCGAAGGTCGTGATCAACGGTGTTGAGACCGTGTTTGACGCCGATCCTGAAAATATTTTCAGCGCAGATGTGAACGGCGAACTGGAAACTTTCCAGCTCATCTCTCCCAAGGGCAAGGTATGGCTGAGCTACCAGAAGACCGAGCCTCAGCTGCACGAGATGCCTGAGACCATCCCGGACAATCCCTCGCTGGATATGCTCAAGACCGCGCAGGAGCTGTACCTGCTGGGCGTGCATGCCGAGCAGTACCGCGATCCCGCCGTGCGTCCGGACGGTTACTGGCGTGAGGCGCTGCGTCACGACCCGGATTATGCTCCCGCTTTGACTGCGCTGGCTGCTTGGGAACTGGCCCATTTCCGTCCCGAAAGCGCCTATGAACTGGCACAGCATGCCTGGCGTGTGGTGACGGTGCGCAACTTCCATCCCGAAAGCGGCGAACTGCAGTATCTGATGGGCCGCATTCTGGAGGCTCTTGGCCGTGATGACGAGGCGTGGAACTGGTACATGCAGTCTGCCTGGGCGCAGGACAGCCGTTCCCGCGCCATGACTCGCGTGGCCATGCTGGAAGGCCGCCGCGGCGACTATGACGAAATGCTGCTGCATGCGGAAGAGGCTCTCAAGCAGCACGCCGGAAACGAGACGGCCATGCTGGTGAAGGCGGTTGCGCTTAGTCACATCTGCCCCGAAAAGGCGGCGGAGGCCCTTGGACAGGCTGAGAAGTTTGACGCCCTCAACCTGACCCTGCGTGCGCTTAAGTATGGTGCGACCGATGCGCTGTATGCCACGCTGCTCAGCGACGCCTGCCAGTCCGCGCTGGACATCACGGCGGATCTGACCGCGATGGGTGAATGCGAGCTGGCCGTGCAGATCCTTGCAGGCCTGCCTGTCAAGTGTGCGCAGACCGAGTATGTGCGCTGGTATCTCAGCGATGACCAGAGTGCGCTGGAAGCTGCCGCCGGGTTGGACTGCGGCGTTGCCTACCCGATGCGCTCCATCGAATATATCGCCCTGAAGGCGGCTGTTGCGGCAAAGCCTACGGATGCGAATGCGCTGAACCTGTTGGCCTGCATCGAATACGCCAGCGGCAACCATGCTGACGCCGAAGTGCTGTGGGAGCGCGCTGTGAAGGCCGACCCCGACGGTTACATGCCCTACCGCAATCTGGCTGTGGCCCGCTACAGCCATCTGGGCAAGCGCGAAGAAGCGCTGGGCCTGATGCAGATGGCGCTGGTGCGCAAGCCCGGCGATGGCGAGCTGGTATGGGAGACCGCTCATCTGATGACCCGCATGCAGGTCGATCCCAACGAGATCGCCGCGTTCCTGCTGAAGGAAGGCTACAAGCGCGAGGATACCGCCATCGAGCTGTGCCGTGCGCTCAACACCGCCGGTCGTCACGAAGAAGTGCTCGACCTGATGCTTGGCAAGAACTTCACTCCCTGCGAAGGCGGCGAGCATGCCGTGGCCGAGCAGTTCATGTTCGCGCATCATGCCATGGGCCGCAAGCTGTTCAACGCCGGTAAGTTCGAAGAAGCGCTGGATCATTTCCGCAAGGCGCAGGTGCTGCCGGATAACCTTGGCGCAGGTCTGTGGAACGAAGTGCTGCTGGTGCCGCACCAGTACTATGAGGCACAGTGCCTTGAAAAGCTGGGCAAGCCGGAAGAAGCCCGCAAGCTGTACGATCATATCCTCATTCTGAAGATCGACTACTTCTCCAACATGCATCTGCCTGAACTGGGCTGCTGGCAGGCCATGGCCCTGAAGGCCACCGGCCGTCCCGGCCCTGCGCAGGAAATGGTGGCCGAACATCTGCGCAAGCAGCAGAAGGCTGCTGCTGCCCGCGACGCTGGCTACTACAAGACCACGCCGTTCTTCATTTCCTTCATGGAGGATGCCAAGACGCTGCGCAAGGCTGGCTGCAGCTGGCAAAGCGCCATGGCCCACTGGGCTGCCGGCGACAAGGCCAAAGCGGCCGAACTGGCCGCGCAGTCGCTCCGTGGTGAACCGGCCAATCTGTACGCCGGTCTGATTGCAAAGGGCGAATAAGAGAATCAAAAAAGGACTGTTCCGAAAGGAACAGTCCTTTTTTGCGCTTACTCAGCGGCGATAATGGCGGTAAAGCCAGTGGAATTTTTCGTCAGCATGAACAGGTCTGTCGCCACTTCTGCGGAGGATTCCAGCATGCGCGGGCCGCCGCCCATTCCACCGCCGAAGCCGCCGCCAAAGCCACGGCCCCTGCCGCCGAACACTTCCAGCATGGCAGGATCTGTATCGCCGAAATACTCTGCAATCTGTTCGTCAGTCAGAATATCGGTCAGGCTGAAGCCGGTCAGCAGCTGGTTGAGATCCTTACCGGCAAGCAGCTCGTTCAAATCAGCATCCTTGAGAATCTCATTCAGATCAACATTCGCAAAGGCCTGCCGCATCGCGCCGAAACCGGGCATCTGCATGCCTTCGGGCCTTTCGGGAGGCTGCTGGCCACCCATGTCAGGCCGGGGCATTCCGCCGCCCATCTGCGCTGCCGTACCGCCGCCGTGCTGCATGCGCGTGCCGGGTACATAAGAGGTGATGGAGGTGTAGAGGCCGTTGGTCTGTTCGCCTGCGATCTCGCCGCCCAGATACACGCGGTAAGCGCCTTCTGTCAGTTCAGGGGTGGAGAAGGCAATGTAGGTATAACTGTGGGGGAAATCATAGGCGAAGACGGGCACGTCATGTTCGTCGGTCACAACCACCAGATCATCGGTGGACTGGCCGAATTCCAGCATCATGAACAGCTGGTTGCTGTTTTCATCGATGGGATCGTACATGTTGCCCGCACCCACAACGATGCCGCCGTTGATGCTGCTGCCCATGTCGGAGTCGATGCCGCTGTCGCCGCTGGTGGGATGAGCCAGGTTGATGATGGTACCGCCGTTGAAGATGATGTAACCGTTGGAATCAATGCCGTCGCCCTCACCGCCTTTTTCAGGCTTGACGGCAGAGTACAGATAACCGTCGTTGACGGTGAGCGTACCTACTCCGTCCTCGCTCACGTTGAGCGGATCGTCGCCGGAGGACACTTCAAACACGCCGCCATTGATGGTCATGTGGCCGTATTTGACTTCAATGCCTTCGTTATCAGCATCTACAATCAGCTTGCCGCTGCCCTCAAAACCAAGGGAGACCAGCGAGTCGATCGCTCCGTCGTACTTGACGTCGTCATCGCTGAGCTTTTTAGTGTGGGAGCCGGTCACATTGTTTACGCTGCCTTCGGCCAACTCGATAGTCAGACCGTATTCGCCGGGTACACGGGGATCGTAGGCCTTTTCGCCGATGATGGCGGATGCGGTGCGGCAGGTGATGTCGATACCGTCGAGGATCAACCGCACCCGATCTTTCTCTCCGGCGCGTACAACGATCTGCGCATCAGTCGCTGTGCCGCTCACACGGTAGGTGCCGGCAGCGGTGATGGTGATCACACGGTTAGAAAGGTCTTTAAGATCCTTGGGAACGTCTTCATGCGTTTCGTTTTTGTACGCCAGATATACGCTGGCACTTTCATCTTGCGTAATCACTTCGCCATTAACGGTGATCGCGTCGTCGCTCAGGACGATCACGGTTTCTTCTTCGGCTGCAAAGGCCGGAACCGTCATGCAAAGACAAAGCAGACAAATCAGCAGTTTTTTCAAAATGGATGACACACCTTTCCCTGTTTGTGATGGACACCATGTTTATCATACACGAAAAGTGAGTCCGGTGCATGATGGAATTGTGTGGGATTGATGAATTTTTTTAAGAGGAAATAAGCGGAGATTTGTCGTATATTATCCCGCAGAAGGAGATGATCCAAATGAAAAACTGGCCCAAACAGGTTTGTTCGGGCATATGGCAGGGCGGCCACTGTCAGGGAAGTGCGGTGGACGAAAAGAATGGATGGATGTTGTATTCATTCACCACCATGCTTGTGAAGACTGATCTGAACGGCAGGTTTATCGGCAGTGTCAGGGGCTTGCTGGGCCATTTGGGCTGCATTGCGTTTTGCAAAGAGGATGGCAGGCTGTACGGTTCGCTGGAATACAAGTCCGACGCCATCGGCCGGGGCATTCTGGCGCGAGCAGGTTCGGACGCAGATCTGGCCAGCGGCTTTTATATCGCTGTGTTTGACGTTTCGCGCATTGACCGGCCGAATATGGATGCATCGGCTGACGGCGTGATGACCACGGTTTTTTTGCCGGATGTGCTTAACGACTATGAAGGGCATGGCCTCAATGGCGCACCACACCGCTATGGATGCAGCGGGATCGACGGTGTGACCTTTGGCCCCTTGCCCGGAAGCGACGATCCCAAACAATACCTGTTTGTGGCATACGGCGTGTATGGCGATACGCAGCGTGAGGATAACGATCATCAGGTGCTGCTGTGTTACGACACGCAGGACTGGGACCGTTATGAGCAGCCGCTTGAGCAGACGTCCATGCACAGAAACGGGCCCGCCTGTCCGTTGCATCGCTTTTTTGTGCCGACGGGCAATACCACCTATGGCGTGCAAAACCTTGAATATGATGCAGCCTCGGGCCTGTTCCTGATGGCTGTCTATCCCGGTAAGAAACCGCAGTACCCCAATTACCGCCTTTTTGCGGTGGATGCCTCCAAATCTGCCGAATGTCTCGAACTCTTTGGCCTTGCAGGCGAAAGGGGAGAGGTTCTCAGCCTCCGCGGTGACGGATGGCACTTTGCATGGGGCAGCACCGGGCTCTGCGCGCTGGGCGACGGACTGTTTTATATTTCTCACGACGAAGAAACGCAGCAGGGTTTTGCAAGCTGCGCACGGCTGTATCGCTGGAATGGCGTTGATCCGTTTGAACTGGTTTAAGACGCATTTTTTCGCTCATGCTGCATAAGCTGTCTGTGAGCGAGGTGACCCGGCATGAGAAAATGCTATCCCACAGACCAGTCGGCTGTGTTGCGCATTGCAGGTATCATTCTGCTGGCAGCAGGCGTTGTGCTGCTGTTTGTATGTATCCCGTGCTGGGCATGGGCAGCGCTGCTGGGCGTGGGAGCGATCGCGCTGGGGTTGCTGCTGCTGAAACTGAGCAGCGCCTGGAGGTGACGGTATGGCTGTAAAAATGGTTTGTGTCAGAGCGCCCAGATTCCTGAGCGGCGTGCTCAGGCTGCTGATCCGCCGCAGGAAGGACTGACTTTATTTGCTGTGCGGCTTGAACAGAAAGCCTGCCAGCGCACCGAAAAACACAGCTGCGGCGATGCCGCCTGCCGTTGCGGAAAGCCCGCCCGTGAAAGCGCCGATGAGGCCGCTTTCCTCCACGGCATGCTTTACCCCCTGACAAAGCGCATGTCCAAAGCCGGTAAGCGGCGTTGTGGCCCCTGCGCCGGCGAAGGCGGCCAGCGGACCGTACAGGCCTACGGCGCTCAGCACCACGCCTGTGATGATAAAACACACCAGAATGCGGGCGGGCGTGATCTTTGTAAAAATCACCAGCAGTTCGCCGACGGTGCAGATCGCCCCGCCGACGAGAAATACCTTCACATACATCAGCCAGTCAAACATGGCATAATCCTCCGATGAAAGCGGCAGCATGACTGCCGCTTTTTATGGACTTTCCAATAACACAGCATGCGCAATGCCGGGAATGCTTTCGCCCTGCTGGCTGGATGTGAGCGACATCAGCGCGCCTGTAGCCATAAACAGCATCCGCCGGATCTCACGACGCTGAAGCATGGGCAGCAGCCAGGCGTTAAGCACGCTGGCACTGCAGCCGCAGCCACTGCCACCTGCGTGTACGTCCTGCGCCTTGCGGTCGTAGATCAGTAAACCGCAGTCTGTGTAACGATCGCCGGGAAGGGGTTGACGCTGCTCGCGCATCAGCTGCATCAGCAGGTCGTGTCCCACCTGGCCCAGATCGCCTGTGACGATCAGGTCATAATCCTCCGGCTGCGTATGCGTGTCGGCGAAGAATGCCAGCAGCGTATCAGCAGCGGCAGGAGCCATGGCTGCGCCCATATTGTTGGCGTCGGTGATACCCAAATCCACCACACGTCCCAAACAAACCTGCGTTACATGTGCCAATGCGGGAACGGCAGGCGACAGGTTCAGCAAAGACGCGCCCGCACCAGTCACCGTCCACTGGGCCGTAGGGGAACGCTGTGTGCCGAATTCCAGCGGATAGCGGTACTGGCGTTCAGCTGTGCAGAAGTGACTGCTGGCCGCGCATACGATCTGTGAGGCATGTTCACCGTCCAGCAGCATGCTGCCCAATGCCAGACTTTCCGCCATGGTGGAGCATGCGCCATACAGCCCGATGAACGGAATGCCAAGATCACGAGCGGAAAAGGAGGCGGTGATGATCTGATTGAGCAAATCGCCGCCCAACAGAAACTGCACTTCTTCTGGGCGTGAACCGCCTTTGCTGATCGCTTTGCGGATGGCGTCCAGATACAGCTGCTTCTCAGCCAGCTCAAAGGTCTCCTGACCGACCATTTCGTCTTTGGCCACAAAGTCAAAATACTCGCCCAGTGGCCCTTCGCCTTCCTTGCGGCCCACACAGGCGGCACAGCCGGTAATGGCCGGACGAAGCGGCAGTTCAATGGTCTGCAGGCCGATGCGTTTGGATGCCATGGCTTTCTCCTTTCAGCGTATGAACAGGGCGTAGATCAGCCCGTATACCACGGAAGAGCCTACGCCGTATACAAGCACAGGCCCGGCGATGGAAAAAAGCTTTGCGCCAAGCCCCAGCACCAGACCCTCGCGTCGGAATTCCAGCGCAGGGGATACCATGGCGTTTGCAAAGCCGGTGATGGGCACAAAAGTACCGGCTCCGGCATATTTGCCAAGCTTGTCAAATACGCCCAGCCCGGTAAGCAGCGCTGTGAGAAACACCAGCACAATGCTGGACAGGCTGGATGCATCGCGTGCGGTCATCTTCAGCCAGCACGTTCCTGTATCGGTGATCAGCTGGGCCAGCACGCAGATCAGGCCGCCCACCCAGAAAGAGCGCAGCAGGCAGGGAGCGACTGGTGAAGGGGGAGAAAAGCGTTCCGTCAGCCAGGAATAATGTTTTGGATCGGTATGAATACGCTGCTTATCCAAGACGGTCCTCCTCCATGGGGCGCTCGTTGTGACGCAGAGACGGCCCTTTGATCAGGATCTCCTTTTCGGTGGGGCGGGGAGCAACGTCCAGCAAGGCCGGTAAAAAAGATGTGCGCTGCAAGTTGTCGCCTCCTTTTGGTTTTGAGGTAAGTATGCCACTTTCGGGCGGATACTATGCGCGTTTCCATCATTGCCTTGGATGGCGCAGTCGTGCTACAATACAAAAAGAGGTGATTTTTCTTTGAAACTTCTGCTGCATATCTGCTGCGCGCCGTGCGCCATTATGTGCGTTGAAACGCTGCGAGCCGAAGGCATTGAACCTGTTGGCTTCTGGGACAATGCAAACATTCATCCCTACACGGAATACCGCATCCGCCGCGATACGCTGGTGGATTATGCCAGATCCATCGGGCTGGATCTCATTCTTCATGGCGAATACGGCCTCAGACCCTTTGTGCGCGCCGTGGCGGAGGACATCGACCACCGCTGCATCCAGTGTTATCGCATCCGCTTTTCGGCTGCGGCCAAATATGCAGCTGAAAACGGCTTTACGCATTTTTCATCCACGCTGTTTGTAAGCCCGTATCAGAATCACGATCTCATGCTGCAGGCTGCGCAGGCCGCAGCGGAGGAATACGGCGTGCAGTTCCTGCACCGCGATTTCCGCCCTTATTTTCAGCAGGGGCAGGAACGCGCACGCGAATTGGGATTGTATATGCAAAAGTACTGCGGCTGCATTTTCAGCGAGGAAGACCGCTACAAAAAGCGCAAGCGCCCCAAGGATATCCTGACACCGGAGAAGATTGCAGTCGAGCTTGACACCCGCTGGGCCGGACGCGGCGAGATCAGCTATGCGCAGGAAATGACGTCCACCAACATCCGCGCGAAAGAAATGGGGCGTGAAGGCGCGCCGCACGGCAGTCTGGCCGTTTGTGAAAACCAGACGGCGGGCCGCGGCAGGATGCAGCGCACATGGGACACGCCTGCCGGACAGGCGCTTACGCAGAGCATGGTGCTCAGGCCTCGGCTGCCTGCAGAACAGGCGCAGCTGATCACGCTGGCGGCGGCAGTCGCATCCGCACAGGCCATTCGTGATGTGTGCCCGCGGCTGAAGCCGGGCATCAAATGGCCCAATGACGTGGTGATCAATGGAAAAAAATGCGTTGGCATACTTTGCGAAATGGCCATGGCGGGCAGCGAACTGGCCTACGTGGTGCCTGGCGTAGGCATCAATGTCAATCAGCTTTCCTTTGATGGTGAACTGGAGGACAAGGCGACTTCACTTTTGATGGAAATGCGCAGGCTGGAGCCCAAGACCCAGCCCATCAGCCGACGCAAGGTACTGTGCGCCTACCTCAAGCGCATGGAAGAAGCCGTGGATGCGCTTGAAAAAGAAGGACTGCTGGGCATTTTGCCGGAGTATATCGGCCGCAGCGTCACTTTGGGCAGCAAGGTGCGTGTCGTCGGGCCTGAGTATGAATTTACAGGCACAGCCAAAGCCATCGACGAAACCGGCGCGCTCATCGTGACCGATGAAGAAGGCGCCGATCGCCGCGTGCTTTGCGGCGACGTAAGCGTGCGCGGCATGATGGGCTATGTGTGACACGAAAGGAGCATCGCGATGAAACAGATGTTTGAAGGCAGCATTACCGACGTAATGGGCATCCGCGTGGGACAGGCCCAAAATGCGCAGGCACGCACCGGCGTGACGGTCGTTCTGGCGGATGACGACGGCGCTGTGGTGGCGGCGGATGTGCGCGGCGCAGCGCCCGGCACGAGGGAAACCGATCTGTGCCGCCCTGAAAACACCGTGGAAAAGGCCAACGCCGTGGTGCTGGCTGGCGGCAGCGCCTTTGGTCTGGCGGCAGCGACGGGCGTGATGGACTATCTCGAAAAACAGAACATCGGCGTGGATATGGGTGTGTGTCACGTGCCTATCGTACCGGCGGCGGTGGTTTTTGACCTGATGGTCGGCAATGCCCATGTCCGGCCGGATGCGCAAATGGGCGAGGACGCCTGCAAAGCCGCATGCTCTCAAGTGCAGCAGGGCGCATATGGTGCAGGCACGGGCGCTACGGTCGGCAAAATGATCCCTGGAGCGATCCCTGCTCAGGGCGGCGTGGGCACAGCCAGCATCCGTCTGGCCAGCGGCGTTACAGTCGGCGCGATCGCTGTGGTCAATGCCTGCGGCGATGTGTTTGATATTCGCGATGGTCAGCCGCTTGCATGCGGCCATCTGCCGGACGGCACCGCTGTTTTGTGCGAGCAGATGATCGCAGCACCCCTGTCGGATAAGCCCCAGAACACGACCATTGCCATTGTGGCGACGGATGCAAAACTCACCAAGGCGCAGGCTCAGCGCATGGCCACCTGCGCGCATGACGGGTATGCCCGTGCCATTCGTCCTGTGCATACCCAGATGGATGGGGACACCATCTTCGCGCTGGCAACGGGGAAGGCTGAAGGCAGCGCGCATCCCGTACAGCTGTGTGCCGCTGCGGCGGAGGTCATGGCACGCGCCATCAACAATGCCATTCTTGCGGGGAAACAGGCATGAAGGGTATCGGCATTGATCTGTGCGCCATTGAGCGCATTGAAAAAAGTATGAACGAGCGTTTTCTCACGCGCTATTTTACGCAGGAGGAACGCAACTATATCGCACAGCGCGGTCAGATGGGCGCGCAGAGCGCAGCGGCCATGTTTGCTGCCAAAGAGGCTTTTCTCAAGGCTGTCGGCATTGGTATTGGCCGTGGAATCGAGCTTTGTGAAGTGGGCGTGGGTCATACGGACACCGGTATACCCGTCTACCATCTTTGTGGAAAAGCGGCTGAAAAAATGGATGAGCTGGGGGCGAAAAGCGCTTTGCTCAGCCTGTCGCATGAGGCAGGCGTTGCCGCCGCCGTGTGCGTGATTGAATGATACGGAGGGAGACCGATGCTCAAAACCATTGCGCCTGCTGAAATGAAGCGTGTGGAAAACCAGGTGATGGAGTGCACGCCCGTTACCGGCGAGCAGCTGATGCAGCGCGCAGCCAGACATGTGGCGGATGCGGTGGACCGTTTGATTCGTAGTCAAAAGGCCTATGTATTGTGCATCTGCGGCACGGGCAACAATGGCGGCGACGGTATGGCGGCCATGCGGATGCTTGCGCAGGCTGATCCTTCCTTTCAAGGAGAGTGCTGGGTGCTGCCCGGAAAGCTATCGGCGGATGCTGTGCGCGAACTGGACAGGCTGCGCCGTACCAATGTGGTTATCCGGATGATTGAAGAGAAACTGCCGCCTGTACCTGAAAAAGTGGGCTGCGTGATCGACGCGCTGTTTGGCACGGGCCTGTGCCGCAATCTGGAAGGAATGGCATTGGCATGCGTTCGACTGATCAAGCGGCTGGATGCGCCTGTGGTCGCGGTGGATATTCCCTCCGGCCTCAATGGGCTTGACGGCAGAGTGATGGGGGAGGCCGTCAGGGCAGATCACACCATTACCTTCCATCGTCCCAAGCCGGGACTGTATCTGGGTCAGGGGCTGGATTATGCTGGTGAGATCACGATTGCAGATATTGGTATCCTGCCGGAAATGGACGATGCGGATGGTTTTCTTGTGCTGCAGAAGCAGGACCTTTCGGCGTTCCTGCCCAAACGCGCCCGTGTAAGCCACAAGGGAAACTATGGCCGCGTGCTTTTGCGGGCTGGTTCACGCGGAATGGCAGGAGCAGCCGCCATTGCTGCCACGGCTGCATTGCGCACGGGCGCGGGGCTTGTAACAGTTGCCTGCCCGGACGAAGTGATGGATATCGTACAGGTGATCTGTCCCTGTGCAACCTGCATCCCCCTGCCGGACGATGTGGAGCAGGCGTGGCAGATTCTGCAGGATGCACTTTCCCGCTGCGATGCAGTGGGCGCCGGATGCGGACTGGGCAAAAGTGCGTGGGCAGCGGAACTGCTGAAACGGCTGATCAAAGAAGACAGACCCATGGTGCTGGATGCGGATGCCCTTAATCTGTTGGCGCAGGAAAAAATCACTGCGCCGGGTGCGTTTATCACACCCCATCCTGCGGAGGCAGCAAGGCTTCTGGGATGCGATACGGCATCCATCGTGGCCGACGTGCCTGCGGCGGCGCTTCGATTGGGCGAAATGTATCGTACGGTGCTCAAGGGTGCGTGCAGCGTGCTGTGCGCAGATGGCAAAATGGCGATCAATCCCTTCGGTACGCCGGCAATGGCCAAGGGCGGAAGCGGCGATGCGCTTACCGGCGTGATGGCTGCGTTGCTTGCAGGCCGCGCGGTCGGAACATATGCCATGGACGATCTTTCCCTGATGCAGACTGCGTGTGCACTGCATGGTCTGGCTGGTGAAGCAGCACAGCAGCAGTATGGTCAGCGCGGTGTGCTGGCGACGGATCTTTGCGAACGCCTTGGGATGGATTTCACCGAAAAACCGAACATTTCAAAGGGGACGAATGATGAGCAACCGACTTTTGAACAGCGTAGCGTGACGGTGATCGTGGAACATAAAAAGGGAATGCGCGATGAAAAAGATCGTTCGCTGGTCTACCGCCATAACTGCGGGTATGTGCAGGAAGTGCTGGAGCATCAAAACGAATGGCAGGATGCATGCATTTTAGGCGTTGACGGTGTTGTGGAATGGTTTGAAGGCGACGTTGCCGCTATTTGTTCCGACGGCGAACGCGAACTGTGGATCGTTGCACCGCAGCAGCTGCGCCTGACGCCGGACGAGATCCGCCGTGAAACAGCCTGGCTGGGCCAATGGACAAGCATTCGCTGCCTGTAAGCATGGCAGAAATTGCAAGCAAATATTAAAATCGTACATTTGGTTAAAAAATAACTGGAATGTTCGGAAATCCGCTGACAAATCCTTCTGTTTTCGATAAAATAAGCCTATCGTTCGGAAGGGAGGCGCAATGCTGGCATGTGTTCGAAGGAATTTCGCTGTTCCACCTGCCTGCAGCATAAGGCGCTTTCTAGCTGTTCCGGCGAGAATACCACCCTTGTATACAGGATGCAGCTTCGCGGCATGCCCGCGTAAAAGCTGCATCTTTTTATGCAGGTCAATTGGCTCATCAGGAGGCAAAATACATGAAAAAAGTTGCAGTGATCAAGCGATCTTCCCGTGCTGGAAGGCTGCTTCAAGACGCTGAAAAAGCTGGATATTCCCTATGAGGCGCATGTATATTCCGCTCACCGCACGCCCTTTAAGGCAGCTGAGTTCGTCCGCAGCGCGCACGAAAACGGCTTTGGCGGCTGCTTCGGACTGCCCATTGCCGGCATGGAAGAACCCGTGCTGGTTTCCGGCACCGATGGCTGCGGCACCAAGGTCAAGATGGCCATTCTGATGGACAAGCATGACACTATCGGCGTTGACGCCGTGGCCATGTGCGTTAACGACATCATCTGCATGGGCGCAAAGCCTCTGTTCTTCCTGGACTATATTGCCTGCGGCAAAAACATTCCCGAGAAGATCGCTTCCGTCGTTGCCGGTGTGGCCGAGGGCTGCGTGTAGTCCGGCGCGGCACTGATCGGCGGCGAGACGGTTGCGCTGGACGTCATGCAGGAAGTGTACGAGAGCAAGCTGACCAAGGTGTTCCCGTACTATGGCGAGGGCGAAAAGGTCGCAAAGACCACCACCTCCGTTAAGGAATGGGCCAAACTTGCGGTGCTTTCCAACAGGCCTGTGGCATTTATCCCGGCCTTCCCCGGCACCAACTGCGAAATCGACACCGCCCGCGCACTCACCCGTGCAGGCGCTGAACCCCGCGTGCTGCTCATCAATAACCTGACGTCTGCTGCCATCGGCGAAAGCCTGAAGGAAGCTGTGCGCATGATCGGCAAAAGCCAGATGATCGTGCTGCCCGGCGGCTTCAGCGGCGGCGACGAGCCTGACGGCAGCGCCAAGTTTATCACTGCGTTCTTCCGCAACCCCATGATGAAGGATGCTGTGCACGAGCTGCTCAAAAACCGCGACGGCCTGATGCTGGGCATCTGCAACGGTTTCCAGGCGCTGATCAAGCTGGGTCTGGTACCCTACGGCGAGATCATCGACGTGGATGACACCTGCCCGACCCTGACCTTCAACACCATCGGCCGTCACCAGAGCATGCTGGTGCGCACCCGCATCGCAAGCAACAAGAGCCCCTGGCTGCAGCTGGTGGAGGCTGGCGACATCCACAACATTGCCATTTCGCACGGCGAGGGCCGCTTTGTTGCCAGCGACGCCGTGGTAGAGGAACTGGTGCGCAACGGTCAGGTTGCCACGCAGTATGTGGATCTTGCCGGTGATCCTACTATGGATCTGCGTTTCAACCCCAATGGCAGCGTGCTGGGGAAGATGGGCCACAGCGAACGCGCCGGTATCGACCTGTACAAGAACGTGCAGGGTAACCGCTTCCAGCCGATCTTCGAAGGCGGCGTAAAATACTTCAAGTAACAAACAGACGCCCGGTCACACAGGTGATTGGGCGTTTTTATGTGTTTTTTATATGAAAATATTACTTTTGGAATCAAAAATGGCTAATAGCATTACAATTGTTTAAAATATGGGATTATTTCTTTTCAAGACAATATCTTGGTGATACAATAAGTACAAAATACAACCCATGGTATTTTGGAGGAGAAACAAATGACGATTCGGGTGGTTGTGGCTGAGGCGAATGACGAGCAACGCAAAGCAATGGTGGATGCACTTTTACAGGAAGAGAACTGCGTGCTGGCAGGTACAACAGGCAGCGGTCTGGCTGCGCTGGATCTTGTACGCCGGATGAGACCGGACGTGCTTGTGTGCAGCATGCAGCTGCCGGGAATGGACGGCTTTGACCTGTTGCAGGAAATTGCACAGTCTCCTCTTGAAAGCAGGCCGCTGGTCATCATCACGTCGATCATCTTCCGGGAAGATCTGGTGCGTCGCGCTTTTGATATGGGTGCAGCCGATTATATGGTAAAGCCGTTTGCAGCGCAGCTGCTGGTACGGCGCATCCGCAGGGTGTTTCTGTATGAGGCCTATGCGGCACATACGCCGAGCGAAAACCGTATGGAGCGCAAACTGGCCGGAATTTTGCTGCAGCTGGGCATTCCAGCTCATCTGAGCGGCTATCGCTTTTTGCAGGAAGCCGTGCGCGCCACGCTCAGACAGCCGCAGCTGCTGGATCACCTCATGCACGACCTGTACCCGCGCGTTGCACAATCCTGCCATTCAACGACGTGCGGCGTGGAAAGGTCTATTCGTGAGGCAATCACGCTGGCATGGGAACGCGGCAGACCTGAGGAGACCAGCAAGGTGCTTGGGCGCAACGTCAATCCCTATTATGAAAAACCGACCAGCGGCGAGTTGATCGCGCTGGTCGCGGAAAAGATGCGGGCCTATATGTGATATCAGCTTTGCGGGTTCAGATACTGCAGGATCAGAAGCGTACCTTCCTGCACAGAAATACAGGCTTCGCCGCCGGTATGGCAGTTGCTGACGCCAAGCGGATAGTCACAGCTGAGGCTTGCGTCGGATAACGGATATTTCAGCCCCGTCAGCGTAACGCCGCTGGCCTGCTGGCTCATGCAGAATACGCTTACGGTCGTACCGGCGCTGCGCCCGGGCAGCACAAGGGAACCGTTCGTCAATGCATAAGCGTCATAATCCTGTGCAGTCATGTGGATCTGTGCGCCCATGCGGCTCATGCGGCACATGCTCTGCCAGTTGGCCAGCAGGTGATCTGCCCGGCCGCCGCTGCAGCCGTAAAGGGCAAACTGTCTGTATCCCAGCTGCCAGCCATGCGCCAGCGCGATGCCGGTATCGGTATCGTCTTTTTCGACGGGAAACTGCACCAGCGGCAAAGAGGCAGGCAGATCAAATTGGCCCAGCGAGTCCAGATCGCCCATCAGCAGATCAGGGGTGATGCCCATTGCCAACAGCGGACGCAGGCCGCCGTCAGCAGCGATGACGCAGTCCTGCGACGAGGGCGTAAAATCGCGCGGGGTAAAGTCACCCGCGCCTACGATGAAGCAGATTCCCATGAGAGGCCTCCATACGGTTAAAAAACTTGACTGATCACAGTAAATGGATAGTATACTGTATTGTAGCATGATTGTTTTTGTTGTGCAACGCTATACAGGGAGGAATAAAAATGCGCAAAAATTTCGGAGCCAAACCCATTCTGTATCCCCAGCCGGTTTTTATCATTGCTACGTACAACGACGATGGAACGGCAGACGCCATGAACGCTGCATGGGGCGGTATCAGTGAAGTCAGCGAAATTTCGATGTGCCTGAGCGAAAATCATCGCACAACGCGTAATGCCATCGCACGCAAGGCTTTTACCGTCAGTATGGGTACGGTGGACTATATGGCGCAGTGTGATTATGTGGGCATTGTATCTGGCGACGATGTACCGGATAAGCTGGAACGCTGCGGTTTTCATGCAGTGAAAAGTGAATTTGTCGATGCGCCGCTGATCGCCGAACTGCCCATGGCGGTAGAATGCAGGCTGATCAGCTATGACCCGGAAAGCTGCCGCATGGTGGGCGAAGTCGTCAATGTGTGCGCCGATGAAAGTGTGCTGACAGATGGAAAAATCGACCCTGCAAAGCTGAAGCCCATTGTCTTTGACGGCGTGCATCATACCTATCATGCGCTTGGCGAAAAGGTTGGCAATGCCTTCAGCGACGGCGCAAAGTACAAGTAAAAACAGTTTGTTTTCAAACAGCCGGCCATGTCCGGCTGTTTTTTAATGTTTCTCAAACATTTTTCTGACAAAATGAAAACCTCCCGGCTTTATACTGGCTATCGTTGGTTGAGAAACAATAACGATGTTGCGGAGGAAAGAACGATGACGAAGAAGAATTTTGTGTTTCTGGTTTTGACGGTTGTGGGTGGTCTGCTGTTTTCGCTGGGTATGTGCATGTGCCTGGTGCCTGAATGGAACGCCTTTAAGCCCGGCGTTGTGGTTACGGCGCTTGGCGCAGTTGCTTTGCTGGCCATTGCGCTGGTACGCTGGATCATGGCGGGCAAGCCCGTTGCGCACATCAACTGGAACAAGGCCGGCAAAGTGGCCTACTGTGTGGCTGCATTGCTGGTGCTGGGCGCCGGTATGGCGATGATCATGGCTTTTGAAGGACTCATGATTCCCGGTATGCTGGTGGGTATTGTGGGCATCGTTCTGGCTCTTGGTATGATCCCGGTTTTCAAGGGACTGAAGTAAATCGACCCATCATTTTGAGAGGAGAATCATGAATATGAGCAAGCAGGAAGAATATAAGCAGAAGGCTATCGAGCACGACATGACTGACGTGCCCGCTGTGGACCTTGAAAAGGTGGAAGAAGGCGCAGTAAGCGCTTATCAGAAAATGGAGGACGCGGTGGTTGGCGGTTACAAGAAAATCGAAACCGGCGTTGTGGGTGGCTATAAGAAGATTGAAGACGGTGTAGTCGATGGCTTTACGAAAATGACCGATAAGTTTGTGGAAAAGTTTTTCACCCGCGAGGGCGAAACGGTGGAAGAAGCCAAAAAGCGCATGAACGCCGTCAGGGACAAGTAATACGACAGGAGCACGGAAAAGGGTTCCGTGCTCTTTTTCTTGCGGCGCAAAAGAGCGCTGTGTAAACAAAACTTTAACAAATGTGTGCTATGATAGCAGTGATATCAGTCAGAAAGAGGGACTGCAGCCATGTTTAAAATTCTGGTTGTGGAGGATGACAGGGATCTGAATCGCACGGTATGCACGTTTTTGAATCATTCAGGCTATGAAGCTACGGGCTGTCTGGATGCGATGCAGGCCTATGATGCGATGTGTGAGACCATGTTTGACCTGATCGTTTCAGACATTATGATGCCGGGCGTGGATGGGTTTGAATTTGCCAAAAACGTTCGTGCGCTCAACGAGAATATCCCTATTCTGTTCATGACAGCCAAGGATGACATCGCCTCCAAGGAGCGTGGCTTCCGCATTGGCGTGGATGACTACATGGTCAAGCCCATCGATCTGGACGAATTGTTTTTGCGTATTGGAGCCCTGCTGCGCCGGGCGAAGATCGCTGCCAGCCGCAAGCTGGAAGTAGGTGGTTTTGTGATGGATGCAGATGAGTTCACTGCCGAATTCAACGGCGAGGAGATCCCCATGACGGTGCGCGAGTTCAACATTCTTTACAAACTGCTGTCCTATCCCAGGAAAACCTTCACCCGTCAGCAGTTGATGGATGAATTCTGGGATGCGGAGTCCGAAACTGCACCCAGAGCGGTGGACGTTTATATGACCAAGCTGCGCAGCAAGCTGGCGGACTGTGATGCGTTTGAAATCAAAACCGTCCACGGATTGGGTTATAAGGCGGTGCTGAAATGAAGCGTTTTTGGCGGGGATTGGGCAACTATCTGGTTTTCTTTCTGATGGTGGCTTTTCTAGTGACCTGCTGCATCATGCTGTTCACCCGTTCGCTGATAGGGTCGCTGGGAATTGTGCTCACGGGTGAAAACCTGAATGCGGCAGCCAAGCTCACCTTTATCAATGTGCTGCTTCTCAGCCTGTTGTTCACGATTTTTGATGAGCTGCGCCGAAAACTGACGGTGGAACGTACTGCCCGCCGCATTGCTGATGCAGCGCAGAGGATCGTTGCAGGTGATTTCACTGCGCGTGTGGATCGTCCCAGCCGTTTCAGCAATGACGAGCATTTTGTGGAGATCATCGACTGTTTCAACCGCATGGCGGAGGAACTGTCCGGCGTGGAAACACTGCGGACGGATTTTATCTCGAATGTATCCCACGAAATGAAAACGCCGCTGGCTGTGATGCAGAACTACGGCACGCTTTTGCAGACGCCGGGCCTTGCGGAGGAGAAACGCGTGGAATATGCGCAGGGCGTGACGGATAGTGCCCGGCGGCTTGCGGACATGGTGACCAATATCCTGAAGCTCAATAAGCTGGAAAACCAGCAGATTTTTCCGCATGCTGAGAAATACGACCTGGGCGAGCAGCTCTGCGAGGCGCTGCTGCAGTATGAAAGCGTTTGGGAGCGCGAAAACATTGAAATTGAAACGGACATCGCAGAAGATGTGGTGATCCATGCCGACTGCGAGCTTTTGTCGCTGGTGTGGAACAACCTGCTGTCCAATGCATTCAAATTCACTCCGTCCGGCGGTACGGTCAGCCTGTCACTGAGCGCAGAGCCGCACTATGCCGTGGTAAAGGTGCAGGATACTGGCTGCGGCATGTCAGCGGAAACAGGAGCGCATATCTTTGAAAAGTTTTATCAGGGCGATTCTTCACATGCCACGCGCGGAAACGGCCTGGGGCTTGCGCTGGTTAAACGGGTGATGGATATTGTTCATGGCGAGATCAGCGTGGAAAGCCAGCTGGGGGCAGGAACGACGTTCATCGTAAGAATCAGGAGAGTATCATGAACTGGAAGAAATGGGGGAAACAGCTGCTGTTTCCGCACCCGGTGCTGGCGGTGCTGCTGTGTATTGCTGCGGCTGTACTGCTGACGTACAGTTTTGTGGCACTGAAAACGACAGATCTGCTCAGTATTGCCGCTTATGTGCTGTCGTTTTATGCACTGGTGCTCGCCTGTGTGAGCGTACCGCAGATGGTGCGGTGGTTCGTGCGTTTTCGCACAGAAAACCGCTATTATTTGCGCTATCGAACGGATGTACAGCTGAGGGTCAACCTTTCCCTGTATGGCATGGCCGTATTTAACAGTGCCTATGCGCTGTTTCAGCTTTGTCTGGGGCTGAAGCACCATTCGGCATGGTTTTACGCCATGGCAGGATATTACCTGCTGCTGGCGCTGATGCGCATCATGTTGGTACGCTACACGCGCCGGCATGCTCCAGGCGAGGAAACCGAACTTGAGTGGCGCAAGTACCGCCTGTGCGGCGTATGTCTGCTGATCATGAACCTGGCGCTGGCAGTATTCACGCTGTACTTTGTGTTCCGCATCCGCATATTCGTCCACCATGAAATAACGACCATTGCCATGGCGGTGTATACATTCGCAGCCCTGACAATGGCGATCATCAATGTGATACGCTACCGCAAATATCACAGCCCGGCTTATTCTGCTGCCAGGGATATTTCGCTTGTGTGCGCAGCAGTATCCATGCTGACGCTTGAAAATGCCATGCTTACTGCGTTTGGACAGGAAAGCGGAGAATTGTTCCGTCAAATCATGCTGGGCGCAACGGGCGTTGCTGTGATTTGTTTTGTGCAGGGAATTGCGCTGTATATGATCATCAATGCCACAAAACAGCTGAAACAACCTACAGAGGAGAAAAACAATGGAAAATGACAAGACCTTTCAGTATACCTATTCCGCCAAAGAACAGGCGAAAATCCGCGAGATCCGCAGTAAATATCTGCCCAAAGAGGAAAACAAAATGGAGCAGATTCAGCGGCTGGATGCGTCTGTAACACAGAAGGCCACCATGTATGCCATTATTGTGGGCGTCGTGGGTACGCTGCTTTTTGGCACCGGTATGAGCTGCTGTATGACCCAAACGGGCAAGTGGTTTGCCGTGGGGATTCCCGTCGGGCTCGTCGGACTGCTGGTGCTGGCGGCTGCTTATCCGCTGTATAACCATGTGGTTCGGAAAGAACGCAAGCGCATTGCGCCGGAGATTCTGCGCCTGACAGACGAACTGCTGAAATAACGTAAATCCCCCTGCCGTTGGATAGATGACAGGGGGATTTCATTATTTTACCTCAGGGCAATGCCAGTCAAAGATCTTTTCCGGCGGATCAAAGGGAAGTTTCATGAACTTGTCGGACTTGAGTTCTTCGCCACACCGTTCGCGCTGAATGATTTCGATCAGCATGTCAAAGTCTTCCGGCAAATGGGCATGTCCGCCGCTGCGCCAGTACCACAGCAGATTTTCCGGCTTGCCGTACATCTTCCAGACCTCCAGTGCTGCAAGACTGGTCTGATAGGTGTTGACTGGGCCGGCCCATACGTCGCTGAGAGCTTCTGAATCAAACAGCACACGCGGTGCGATGAGCGCCTTGAGGAAATGTTCATCAAACGGAAGCTCGGCTTCCCGGTCGAGATAGTCAGCCATTCCGGGGCCAAACCAGTCCGGGAAGCGGGTGTAAATATCCCGCAGCGTTTCGCTGCGCGCCTCAGTGCCATCCTCGTGCAGGGCTTTCATGTGAATGCGGTAGCAGCCTGTACCGCCTGCGCCCGATCCTTCGGGGTTGACGATGGCAGCTCGCTCATCCATTGCGCCTGCCAGCAGTGCGGCCTTGCCACCGCGAGACAGGCCGGTGAATGTAACGCAGGACATTTCTGCATAGCCCATCTGCTGCAGTGCATCCAGTGTGCGGCTGAAACCCCAGGCCCATGCAGCGAGCGCGCCGAAATCGGCCTGCGAATAGGTTTCGTACAGGTTGCCGGTGCGGCTGGGATTGCGCAGATCAGGAACGAACTCGCAGCGGTTGAAGGCAGCTAGCAGGATGCCGCGGCTGACGAATTTTTCAGCAATGGCAGGATCCTGCATGCTGGCATAGCAAAGGTCGCCGTCGATCACCACAGGCCAGGGGCGCGGCCCTTCCGGTATGTGGGCATAAACCGTGAAACTCACCGGATGGCTGCGCGTGCCTGTGTGCACGCGTATAATGTTCATCCTGCCGACGATTTCCGGCAGGGTGAGCGGTTCCACTTCCAGGAATTCCGGTTCGGGCGGAAACTGACCATACTGCAGTGTGACGACGGTTTTCATCAGCTCCTTGCGCCGCTTTTTCCAGTCGTCGATACAGGTAACTTTTTGCCCGTTATCAAATGTAAAAAGATCAGGCAGCTTTCCTAGCACTTCGTAAGAGGTGATCTTCATGGCGGTATTCTCCTTTTTTGCTGACAGGGAGTATATGTTTATCGTTTTCGACGAAACAGTGTTGTTTCCTGTCGACGCCTGTGAAAAAACAACAGGCAGGGTCTTGACACTGCTCTGTCAGCGGCATATAATACAACCGAACTGAACACACCGCTAGGGGCGCAGAAATGCTGAGATGGCCTGCCTGAGGCCTGTCCCTTTGAACCTGATGTAGTCAATCCTACCGTAGGGAAGCGAACAAAGTCAAACAACGCTTTTGGCGTTTTGCGATACCGCTGTCCATACGGACGGCGGTATTTTATTTGGCAACAGCGCGGTGCGTGCGTTCGAATGATGATAGGGAGGGATTTCTCCATGGCATTCAAATTCGAGGACGTTACCCTGACTGGATGGATTCTGCTGGTGGTGCTGATCGCGGTTGGCGCAGCACTGATGATGATCGCGCGTAACAAGCAGAAGTGGACGCCGCAGATGATGGCCAACGCCGCCATCTGCATGGCGCTTAGCTTTGTGCTCAGCTATATCCGCCTGTTCAAGCTGCCGCAGGGCGGTTCTGTCACCCCGGCGTCGCTGCTGCCGATCATCGCCTTTGCCTATTATCATGGCTCGATTCCCGGCCTGGTGGTGGGCATTGCCTACGGCTTCCTGCAGATGATTCAGGACCCGTGGATCGTAGGGGCTGTGCAGGCTGCGCTGGACTACCCGCTGGCCTTTGGCAGCATTGCGCTTGCGGGACTGGCAGGTGAACTGGCCCGCAAGCAGAAGTGCAGCGAACTGGTCAGCTGGATCGGCGGTGTGGCCTTCGTGGGTATTGCGCGTTTCATCTGCCATGTGCTCAGCGGCGTGGTGTTCTTTGCGGAATATGCCGAAGGTTCCGGCCTGTCGCCGCTGGTGTATTCGCTCAGCTATAATTCCTTCGTGTTTGTGGATCTGGCCATCTGCCTTGTGGTGGTGGCATTCCCGCAGGTGCGCAAAGCCCTTGGCCGCATGAATACCGGTAAACGCTAAAAAGCAAAAAGAATCCCGGCAGTCTTTCAGGCAGACTGCCGGGATTCTTTTGAATTCAGTCCATGATGTAAATGCCATCCAGCAGGTCCTGCTCCAGCAGCGGGCGATGCTTGTCGCTGTAAATACCGGGCAAGCCGCCGGTATGGATCATGATGACCTGTTCACCCGGGGCGATTTTCTTTGTTTTGACCATATCAATGATACCGGCAAGCGTTTTGCCTGTGTAGCAGGGATCCACGATGATGGCTTCCTTTTGAGCCATCAGGTACATGGCCTCGCGCGCTTCCTTTGCAGGTACGTTGTATGCACCGAAGCTGTAGTCAGCAATGTCGAAATCCTCCGGCGAGGCATTCATCGTCAGCCCATAAGCATCCTTGACCTGCTGGAAATATTCCATCAGTCTCTGCAACTTGGCTTCGCCAAAGGGAACGATGGAAATGCCTGTCAGCCGCAGGGGAGAATGCTCGTTTTTCAGTCCGCAGAACAGGCCCATATAGGTGCCCAGACTGGACAAGGTGCAAACGACGCGTGCATCTTCAATGCCCATATAGGCGGCCTGCTCACTCAGTTCGACAGCGCAGTCGTAATAGCCCAGCATGCCAAGTTCATCGCTTGCGCCCATGGGGGTGTAGTATACTTTTTCACCGGCTGCCTCATGCATGGCCGTCAGTTCTGCAGCAAACGCTTCGTACTGCTCAATAACCGGGCGTTCAGGATCGACCTTGCGGAAAAATACGTCAGCACCCATCATGCGGGCGAGAAGCAGGCTGGAGGAAAGCTCGCCGGGGTATGTATCCACATAAGCCAGTGTGCACTTCAGCCCAAGCTTTGCAGCCACAGCCGCAGTGAGACGTCCGTGGTTGCTTTGGGCAGCGCCCACGGTAAGCAGCCGCGTAGCGCCCTGCTTGAGCGCGGCGGCAGCCACATATTCCAGCTTGCGCAGCTTGTTGCCGCCGAAGCCGAGATTGGTCAGATCATCACGCTTGATATACAGCTCGATCCCCAGTTCTTTCGAAAGGGACGGCAGATATTCCAGTGGAGTGGGTGTATTGAGAAAATGGACTTTTTCGCGGCCGAATGCCATGCAAAACACCTCCGAAACAGGATGCGACCAGTATAGCCCATTTTTGATGTAAAAAAGAAATCGTCCGACAGTTCTTTTGATGAACTGACGGACGAAGTGTTAAATGTCCATAAACTGGCGGAACTCACGCATGATGCCGATGCCGTCTGGATAGTGGGCGGCGAACTGCGGCACTGCGTGGCTGGGGAAGCTGTTGCCTTCGATGAAAACAGGGCCCTTTTCAGTGATAGCCACGTCCCAGGCAACGAAACGCATCTGCGGCACCTTCTGCGAGGCGGCGATACACATGGCTTTGGCCTCATCAAAGAAGGGAACCTCAAAGCCAATGATGGGCGTGCCGGTCATGGGGTGATGGGTGAAAGTGTTGCCCTTCTTGTCAGCACCCACGGTGAGCAGCTTACCGCTGGCCAGATCCACGCGCGCAGCCATGCCGCCCTGGTCGACGTTGTCCATTACATTGCCGTTGCCGATGCGCAGGAAGGCATATACAATGCCCTGCTTTTTGTCGCCCAACAGAGTGGCAATGCGGATGGTGTTGACGGAGGTAGGGCACATTTCAGCCATGCGGGGATGCTGAATGACGCGCTCCTCGATGATGCCGATCTGCTTGCCGAGCAGTTCCTTCAGGAAATCTTCCTCGCGGCCCGCCCAGTGCTCAGCAGTAAAGCGCTCGATGCCCACGCCGCTGCTGCCTTCCAGAGGCTTGGCGATGATGTCGGGATAGTCGCCCAGAAAAGCCTTGAACTCTTCCAGCGCGGTCTCGGCGCTGACCTTCATCCAGCCGCGGCCCACTTCATCGCGGAACAGCTCATTGAAGGTGGCCTTGTCGTCAAAAAGGTACCAGTAGGCCTTATCGTTCATGCGGCGCACGATGGTGTTGCTGAGTCCGCGGGTGATCTGCGTTTTGCGCTGGGCGTCATTGAGTTTGTACATCTGCGCGATTTTGTAGTCCACATAACCGGCGTTGTACTTGACTGCGCAGTACAGCATGTCGCAAAGCAGCCATGCGCGGCATTTGCCGCTGCGCTCCTTCAAAAGCTTCGTGGTCTGCCACATGGCTTTCCAGTCCATGCGCACCAGCCGCTTGAAGAAGAAAGAAAGTCGGGACATGAAAATGCCTCCTTACACGTTGAAGCGGAACAGGACGATGTCGCCGTCCTTCATCACATATTCCTTGCCTTCGCTGCGCACAAGCCCCTTTTCCTTGCAGGCGGTCATGTTGCCGTTGGCGATCAGGTCGTCATAGGCCACCACTTCGGCACGAATGAAGCCGCGTTCAAAGTCGGTGTGGATCTTGCCGGCAGCCTGAGGCGCCTTGGTGCCGCGGGTGATGGTCCAGGCACGGCATTCGTCAGAACCGGAGGTCAGGAAGGAAATCAGGCCCAGCAGGTCGTAGCAGGCGGTGATCAGGCGGTCCAGACCGCTCTGGCCAAGGCCCAGTTCGTTGAGGAATTCCTCTTTTTCCTCGGCGTCCATCTGGGCGATCTCCTCTTCGATCTGCGCGCTGACGGTGAACACCTGTGAGCCTTCGCTGTCGGCGATTTCGCGAACAGCCTTGACGTAGGGCAGGTCGTCCATGCCGGGGCCGATGTCGCTGTCAGCGATGTTGGCCGCATAGATGACAGGCTTGTCCGTCAGCAGGAACCAGCCCTTCACGATCTCCTGCTCGTCCTTGGTCATGGTGAAGGTACGGGCGGGCTTGCCGGCTTCCAGGTGAGCCTTCAGGCGGGTGGCCAGTTCGGCCTCGGCGGCGTGCTTCTTGTCGCCGCCCTTGAACAGCTGCATGGCCTTGGCTGCACGGCGTTCCACGGTTTCGAGGTCAGCAAAGATCAGCTCCAGCTGGATGACGTCGATGTCGCGAGCGGGATCGATGGAGCCGTCCACGTGGATGATATTTTCATCCTCAAAGCAGCGGACGACATGCACGATGGCGTCCACCTCGCGGATGTGGGACAGGAACTTGTTGCCCAGACCTTCGCCGCGGCTGGCACCCTTCACCAGACCGGCAATGTCCACAAATTCAACGGTAGCAGGGGTGACCTTCTTGGGCTGATACATCTGCGCCAGCACGTCCAGACGGGCGTCGGGAACGGGCACAACACCGGTGTTGGGCTCGATGGTGCAGAAAGGATAGTTGGCAGCCTGCGCGCCGGCGCGGGTGATGGCGTTAAACAGCGTGCTCTTGCCTACGTTGGGAAGACCGACAATACCAAGTTTCATCTATGCGTACAGCTCCTTTGTTCTGTGGGTCGTATTTCTGAATGTGCACATCTATCAATTTGCTCAGCGATCCGCACAACAATACATTATACCACATAGCGCTTTTTTTCTCAATACAGGCAGGCATTTCCAGAAAGGATCAAAAATGCAGCCCTGACAATTCAGGGCTGCATGGGTGAGATCAGGCACGTTTTTTGAGCAATACGTAACCGATCAGCGAGAGCAGAATGAGCTGCATCCACAGCAAAGGCAGATTATTGTCGCCTGTCTCAGGCACACCGGTATTAGTGATCACAAAGTCGTTTCCGTTCTTTGTGAGAGAACTGGTGTAGCCAGGTACGTCGACCTCTTCGATGATGTAGTCGTGTACATTCCACTCGGCGTAGAAATACCAGGTATCGCCTTCGACCTTCACGTTGGGATCATCGATGCTCAGCACCTTTGTATATACAAAGTCCGGGTCATCTGCAGCCGTCACACGCAGCGTGATGGAATTGGGCCTTATGCTGCCGCTGTCAATCCAGTGTTTGGTGATGGTAACAGGCGTTGTGGGTATGTAATCCGTATAGGTGTTGGTAATACTTACTTCCGCACGCTCGTTCTCGGCAACGGTTGCCGTTCGTCCGCCGGTAACGGTCAGGTAAAGACCTTTGATTGCTGCACTGGCCCGGTCTTCCTTAACGGTGTACTTTCCAACCGGCAGATCGTGCAGCACATATTCGCCGTTGGCGAATTCAGCATAGGTGATCACCTTGCTGAAATTGTTGGGGCCGGTCACGCTAAAACGCGTTGTGGGCGGCGTATGGAAGGTGTCGTCCGGGCTGATGGTCAGCTTGGTGATCAGCAGGCTTCCACGCGGATGCAGGGTGTTGACGAACTGCAGTGTGTGCTCCTCGTTCATGGTAACAGAAGCGTTCTGTTTGTTTGCCACGTTTCCGCCGTCTGTCGAAACAGCGGTGTTATAGTAGGAGGATTTGTCTTCCGTAACGGTGGCGCTGCAGCCTTCGGTGAGGCCCAGCATAAGGGTCTCATCAGCTTTGAGGGTGAAGGATGCCTGATAACCGTTATCCACCGGCAGGAATGTGAGCGCCTTGCTGGTGACGGCTCCATTTGCATCCGTGACGGAGGCAATGCGTTCGCCGCCCTTTTCTCCGTCCACGCGCACACCGGTACAACTGTCCACCAGAATGGTAAAACCGTACTCGAAGCCTTCCATGGCATGGCCTGCAGTCGTCTTGGATACCATCAGAGGAACCAGTTTCGGTGTGTTGGTGAAGTCGACCGTGATGGGCGTTGCGTCCAGAGCAGCGGAGGCCTCTCGTACACCGGTGCCCAGTTCCATGTTTTCAGCAGCATTTCTTACCATGCATTCGCCCGTAGAGTCAGTCACGGTATAGGATGCCTTGTAGTTTTCCACTGCGCCTTCGGTGATCTCGTATTTGGCATTGACAGGTACGTTGGTGAAACGCTGTGTTTCGCCGCCGCTGAGATCACGGTAGAACACGATGACGCCGTCTCTGTCCGCACGCTGCAGACCGTTGCTGGAGTAGATCACGGTCTCGTCCGGGGTAAGATTGCTGAAAGTGACCGTAAAGGGGAAACGCACATCAGGATCAATGCCGTCAGCAACGATCTTGGTCAGATCGATTTCAACCGTGCGGTTGAGGGTATTGGTAAAGGTGACGGTGACCTGCTCGCCTGGCTCGGCTTCTTCCCTGCTGGTGGACAGCGCTTCGTTTTCAGCTTTGGTAGAACCACTGTTGCTGATGAGGTTGCCGCCTGTGCCGGCATTGGTGATCTGGTAGGAAGCCCTGTAATCACCTGCCTGTTCGCTGAACAGGTAGGTGGCTCCGTCAAGCGTTCCGTCTTCAGTGGCAGCAGGCAGGCCCTTGAACTCGATCCATCGGTCGGGGGAGATGGTCACATTCACCAGTGCGGTACCGTCAGCGCCTGCCTTAAAGCTGGCCTCGGTGTCGCCGCTGGTTTCGTGGATGGTGTACAGGTAGTTTTCGTTGGGGTTGAGGCGGGTAAAGCTGGCAAACACGCTGTAGGTACCGGCCTCAGTATAGGCTCCGCGCACCTGCTTTTTCAGCAGCACATCGACAGGCTGACGCTCGGAGGGGATGTCTGCCGTGTTGACAAAGCCAGCCTGTTTGTTCTTACCTGCTTCGATCTCACCTGTGATAGTGGTTTTGGAAGCGGTGAAACCAAGGGTTTCCGCTTCGGTCACAGTGTACTGCGTACCTTCGGGAATGCTTTCGAAGGTAATGCTTTGATCGTGTTTGAGACGCACAGTGGCTTTGCCGGAGCTAAACACGGTATTGCCAAACGTCTGCGTTCCGCTGATCTTTTCGCCGGTCAGCTGCACGGTGAAGGTAAATTCCTCGTCGCGCTGGCCTTTGTCCTCTACTCCGTCAGGGAGGATCACCGTTTTGCTGACGGTCAGTTCGCCGTACTGTTCGGTGGAGGTATTGACGATGGTGTAGGGGCCGCGGCCAATATTGACAGGCGTGACCATATCCGGCGAGGTATAGCCGTCAATGGCGTCCTCCAGCAGGTAGTACTCGGCGTCGCCGCCGGGTATTTCAAACCGGTAGACCCACAAACCGTCCTTGCCTTCGGGAATAACCCATTTGGTTTTGTCGAAGGTCAGTACAGTGCTGTCTGCGGTTTCAGGCGGCGAAGAGGGGGCGTCTGTTTCAGTTACTGCAAGCGCAGGCAGACATGCAGCCATAACGCACAGCAGCACTGCGAGCCATTTTTTCATTTTTGGGGTCATCAGCATTGCTCCTTTGCGTTAGTTTCCTGCATTTTCAGCAGTGGGATCATAGTTGGAAATGTAGGTGATTTTGGCCGCACCGTCATTTGCGCGGCCTTCGATGGGCTCGTCGCTGTCGGGAGAAGGCATGGACTTATCGCCGGCGATTGAAGCGGCGTTTTTCAGCACGGGATTCAGGTAAGCAGAGCCGCCGCCTGCGCCGTAGTCGCCGCCGCCTTCTTTACCGGCATACCAGCCTGCGCCGCCACCGCCGCCGTCGCCGATGCGGTCAGCTCCGTTGCCGCGCAGCGGAGAACCATCAGAAGGATTGAGCGTGTTGCCGCCAATGCCTACGCGTACACCGTTGGAACGGATAGCGCTTCCGGCTACCAGTCCGCCGCCAAAAGCACCGGTCTTGGGATCCTGATTGCCGGCGCCGCCGCCACCGCCTGCAACAATCAGGGTGTTGGTGACGTCAGCATCCCATTCTTCTCCATGGATGACAGGGTTGGGAATGCGGGAAATGTGAGTCATGCCGCCACCGCCGCCGGAACTGCCGGTGGTACCGGCGGTGCCGCCGCCGTTGCATCCGCCCGGAGCGCTTGTCTTTGAGGATTCGCCCTTGCAGCCGACCATCACATAGAGCTTTTCACCCTGGCTGAGATAGAGATAACCTTCGGAATAGCCGCCTCTGCCGCCGAGGGACTGCGCATCCTGACCACCCTGTGAGCCCCATGCCTGCAGCAGATACCAACCCTCACTGGGAGCGATGAAGGTCTGAACTTCGACAGGATGTGCAAGCGCACTGTTGATTAGGGGACAGGTGTACAGCTTTTCGAGCTTCCACTGGGCATAGACGGTTTTGTTTTCGGTCAGTTTCCATGCATCGTTCGGGTCAAAGGCGTTGCCATTTGCATCCTGCCAGCCGATGAAGGTCATGGCAGTCGGCGTGGCAGTGCCGTCGACATAGGTCAGATATTCCGGCTGCAGGTAGGTTCCGCTGGAAAGTTGATTGCCTTGGCTGTCGGTGTAATAACGCACGACGTTGCGGCTGTATTTGCCGCCGAATGTGCCGCCGTTTGCAACATAGGTAACGGAATAACCCAGCCCAGCAGGCTGTACTGTACCCGTCCACACGGTCAATTCAGGATTGACGCGTTTGGAAGTGTCCGTATCGACCCACTTTTTATAAATGACGAGTTCGTTATCGTTGGCGGGCATGTTGTCCATCACATAGGACAGCAGCGTGTTGTCGTAAGTCATGCCGGTGATGGTCACAGAACCATCCTCGTCAATGGTCACGTAGCGGTCGTTGGGATCCAGCTGATAGTTTACGCCGTTGAGGGAAGGCGCTTTGGTCTCTTTGAGCAGATAGGTACCGCGTTCCAGACCGGTGAAGCTGACCTTGCCCGTTTCGTCGGAAACGGCAGTCATGTCATAATATGCGCCGGAATCAGCATTGCCGGTCAGCCTGAACTGCGCGCCCTGCAGGAACTGATTGCTTGCGCCGTCCCTCTTGTAGAAGGCAAAATCCAGATAACGGCGCCTGTTCCACACGCTGTAGGCTTTGCCGTCCAGATCGACCATATCGTCCTCGGCGATCGTGGCGGCACCATAGGTATTCACACTTACGCTGAGCGTTTTTCCAAGCGGCAGATAGGGGGATTCGCTGGTCCAGCTGCTGGTGAGTTCCTCAAGCGTGTAGTTTGTGCCGTATTCGACATTGGGGAAGCGCACAGCGCCGCTGGCATCCGAGGTGGCGTACAGTTCCACGGTGTTGCCGTAGTTGGATATGCCGCTTAGACGGAAGCTGACGCCCTCGATGGCAGTTTCAGCATAGTCGCCTGCTGCACGTGCTCTTTTGTAGAACGTCAGATCGCCGTGGATGCGGGGATCGTTTTTCATGACGAAGGAAACGCCGGGTTCATAGGGTACACCGTCAATCGTCAGATTTCCGGCATGGTCGATGACAACACTGTGCTGCGTGGTGTTGAGCAGCCAGTCGGGCGTGGTGGCATATTCAAGCAGCGTATAGCTGCCTTTTTCCAGATTACGGAAGATGGTGTTGCCGCGCTTGTCCGTTTCCTGCATCATGTCTACAGCGGTACCGTAGTCAGATGTTCCGTACAGGCGGAAGGTGACGCCGGGAATGTTGACGTCGGCGTCAACAGAACTCTGTTTGTTGACAGGTACATCTGCTACCACCACATAGCGCACGATGGTGGGGCCGATGCTGCGGCACTCGTTTGACGTTGCGCCGGTTTCGTTGATGCAGCGCTTGCCCAGGAATTCAACGCCGTTGTAGGTTTCGGGATAAACGTCTTTGGTGGCGGAGGAATCAGGCAGTTTGTCGGGCGCTTTCATGAACAGGTTCACGTAAACGGATTCGCCCTCGGCAAGCCGAAAGTCATTGCCGTTTACATCCTTGCGCATGTCGACGGCAACAGCATAGGCTGCCTCGGGAATGGAGGCATTGTCCTGCGGCTGCGTCCAGACAGAGGAATCAAATACATAGTTTTCGACGCCTTCTGCAGGCAGAGCGACTGCCTGGGTGGTGTAGTATACCTTGGGTGCGATGCCCATGATGACAAGGTCACTGGTATCCACCTCGGTAAGACGACCGTACCATTCACTGACGTCGCCGTCATAGGTGTCCTGCTCCAGCGCGTCAAAGAAGATCATATTGGTGTAGCTTACGCCGGGGTCGGAGGCAAAACGCAGGCGGTAGATATAGTCGCCGCCGGCCAGCACGGTGGTTTCGTTGCTGTACTGTTCGTCCTCGACGGCCTTGACGCGCTTGCTCAGACCCGTGGAGGCCGAGGTGATGGCATTGATATCATACCGCGCCTCGGCGTAGAGGAAACGGTTGCCTTCAGAGGTAGGATCCAGGCCGGAGATCAGCGGCCTGCGGTTGGCGGGCAGACTGCCGCCGTCGTCGGGATAGCCCTTGGCAATATCCTCGTTGCCGGTCTGATAGGCAACAATGTTGTCCACGGCGTTGCCGATATCCTTGATAGTATCCCATGCATGGAACGTATCATAGGAAAGGGCATAGCTGGGCGCGGAATCGTGGATTTTTACCACCAGCAGGGTGCAGTGATCACGGTAGTTGGCATGCTGCGTAACCGTGTAGTAATTGGGAGAAAGATATTCGGAGCCTACGCGTACAGCGATGGACTTTTCATCCAGCGTTGCGCCCAGTGGCAGCAGGTCGTAGAACGTACCGGTATACTGCTCCAGACTTTCGACGGTGCTGTCCTCGCCGGAGCGGATGGTTTCGATCTGCTGAATGTTCCATGATACAATGAAGCGGCGCTGAAGCACGTCGTTGCGTCCTGCTACGACGTTTTTGCTCAAAGAAGACTCTCTGATGGAACTGCGTGCATAATCGTATTCTTCACGCCAGTCGCCGCAGCGGTACAGAGAGTATTCTTCGGTTGCGGGATCCTGACGGTACAGCAGGCCCTGCATCTGGTTGAGAATGGCGATCTGGTTTGCGCCCTTGATATAGTTGAGTACACGCGCAGAATTTTTCAACTCCAGCTTAGCCACGACGCCAAAGAGAAACTCTAAGTACTCGTTTTCTGTTTCTACTTTATATGCCGTGGTGCCTTCAGGCAGGTAAACGGTATGGGTGGCAAGGTCGACCCAAACGCCCTCGGCCAGAGACTCAACCTTCGGTGTCACAGGATCCAGCGAAACCTTGGCGGCAAGCTCATATTCCTGATCTGATCCACTACGGGTATAGAATGAAAGCACGTCGCTTGCAGAGGTGGATGTTTTGAAGGTGTAGAAGGCCTGAGAATCCTCATCAAAATAATCAGTATAGGGGAGCGCGTTATACTGAAGAGAAACAAACTGGAAATCTTCAGGAGTCAGTTCAAGCCCCTCTTCCAGCTTCAAAGCGCTGTCCACCTTAAACAGTTTGATGCCGTCTGTGCCGTCGGGGGCATTATCGACCATCACGTATCTGGAACGGAGACGCTTGAACACCTGCTCAACCTGCTCGGCAGTCAGGTACTTTTGATCGGGAAGGTTTTGCCACGCTTCCATATCTTTGTACAGGTTGTTTGCTGTGCTGAAGGACCACACGGCATAGTCAAAACCGCCAAAGGTATCCAGCTTGCCAGTTTGAAAATCCTGCAGGTCATACCGGGTATATTCGCCTGCTTCAAAACCGAGCGAGTTAAACAGAGCGGGGCCGCCGCGGGTCAGCTGCCACAAATCGCCATCGCGATAGGCGCCGTCGCCGCGCTTCCAGGCGTTGTAATTGCCTTCCGGTTCCCAGAAATCAGGTTTGTGGTAGGTGTATTCGACGGTATCATATACGGTCTGGGGCAGATCAATGCCATCAAAGGGTTCCAGTGCAACCTCAATACGGTTGGTGGCCGTCCACAGTTCAAGATTGCGCACAGATGCTGCGGGGATCATGGTGATCACGCTGTCCATACGGTTTTGCGTAAGTGTCTGATTGGAAATGGTCACAGAGGCATCGGTATTGGCTTCCACAAACTTACCGCCGGAAAAGAGGTAACCGCAGATGGTCATATCACAGACGTGATTGCCGTCCTTGTCGACGATGGTGCCAAGAGTGTCGGTCAGAGTGAGATGATAGGGCTGCGTGGTCGCACCGTCGATGGCGGTGGTAACAGGCCAGGCGAGGTACCAGCAGTCTGCGGCAGACGCAGGCGGGGTACCCCACTCATCCATCCAGCGCTTGGACATGACCGGATAACCTTTGTCGGTGCTGATGACGCGTGCGGTGGAATCCATTACGACAGGCGCAGCATGAAGTTGCTTTTTGTCGGCAAACTCTTCGCCTTCGTAATAGGCCGTATATTCCATGGTGGTGAGATAGGGTTCAACAGACTGGCCGGGCGTGTAATCAACATAGTTGAAAGTGGTATTTTTCGTGAAATAGGCAATCTGCACATAGCCGGTATAATCAGCGTCTGAAAGCTTTTTAAAGTTGTAGATGACAATGTTGTCCCCTGCTTCTCTGAAAGCCAGGAACACTTCCGGGTCAATGTTCTGTGGTTCGGTCTCGGCCTCATACTGTGTGGGGATCGACATTTCATAGCCATCCCCGCGTTCGCCGTTACGATTGGTCCAAAGTGATTTGGGGATGGTAAACGTAAGGTCGCCCGGCTTGACGACAGAACCATTGGGCAGATGGATGCTGTAAGTGAGCTGATAGGTAAAACGATGGCCTGCTGCACTGCTGACAGGCGTCCAGATGGCGAGTGTTTGATCCTCGTTCAGCTGTGCGCCGCCGGCAAAAAGCGCGTTGAAATCAGCCGTGATGGTCTCTGCATAGCATGCGCTCATCATGGCAAAGATCAGAATGATGGATGCTGCCGCTGCTTTCAGGCAAAAGTTCATGATCTTCGTCACTACTGTATCCTCCGAAAAAAACAATAAATTAAAGAAATAAACCCAATTTAAAAAGTTAACATAATCAACATCTCGTGTCAATATTTGGAAGGGCTTTACGACATACAAGAACATAAAAAATGCACCGTTGATTAACGGTGCATTAAAATCAGCGGAATGCAAAGAAGCGAAGATCGCCTTTTGTATCGATCAGTTCGGCAGTTACAGTCCGGTTAACGGATTCGCCGATGTACGCCAGCAGTTCAGTCGGCGGCTGATCTTTTTCTGTGACGAACAATAGTTTTTCATTCAGAAAATCTGCAGCGGTGAAGTGACGACCGTCAAAGCCAAGGTTATCAAGCTGCGCATACCAGCTGGGTGTGCGGCAGTTCCAGTCGCCCCAGATCATAATATTGGTTGGTATGCCGCCGGATACATCCGGAAGCAGGCGCGTATCACGCAGAAGATTGGGGGTGCGAAGGATCAGCTTATCAGGATGCGCAAGTGCATAAGCCTCCAAATCGGCTTCACGCGTGGCAGAAACCTGATCGGGCCTGTCTGACAACACGTCCAGTGTAGCGCCTGCATGAAAAACAGCACATACAGCACACAAAACAGCCAATGTCATGGCGATGATTTTGCGCTTGACAGAAGCATGTACCAGTTTCTCAGAAGCAGAAACCGCAAGAGCACACAGCAGTACGGCGGCCGGGAAAAGCGCACAGTCGGCAGCCCGGGAAAGGAAGCGGCCCTTGAAGGCCAGGTACATCAGCATCAGCAGAGCAAGGCAGATCGTTCCTGCTGCAGCAAGGGGAATCAGGAATTGACTGTGATTACGGATCGGAATCAGAATGACGATCGCAGCAAGCAGCAGCAAAAGAAAACCGCACAGGCAATAACGAGGGTTGTTTCTGAAGAACTGGACCAGCGTCTGCACTCCGGAAGACAAACGCTGAGCAAGAGAAATGCCGGATGAAAGAGCGCTGTCCAACTTTTCAAAGGCTTCAGCAGTGATGTTTTCATCCATGAAATACCATTGCTGTACCAACGCAAGTTCAGAGCGCGACCAACCTATATCGGCAAGCACACTGTCGTCCACCGAAAGAAGTTGATCTTCGGTATAATCCATGGGACCGGTGTTTGCGTCCTGGAAATGCATCAGCTCAGCCAGTTCAGGGTCGCGCAATTCCAGCGAACGAATTCCCATCAGCCCAGCGATCAGGATACAGCCGCAGCATCCAGCAATGAGAAGACGACGCAGCTGTGTTCCGCGCGGACGGCGCAAAAGAATGAAACCGGCCAGCGCGAGCATCCAGAACGGCAGGCAAGCCAAGCTGCTCTGGGCGCGAATCAAATAACTGCATATTAATAGAAGAAAGGAGCAAATAAGCGATGTGAAGCTCGAACTGTCCGACAGTGCAGCCGAGACAAGCAAGGCGGTTGCTGCGGCTCCCAGCATGGCGGCAGTCGTTGTGAAATTAATGCGCGAAAAAGCAAAGGAAGTAAAAACAGCGGTAAAGATGCCTGAAAGAAGAATTCCACTGAAAATGGAGATCTTTTTAGAAGCGATGGACAGCAGACTGCCACCGATAATAGCCAGAGAGAACCACAGACAGCCGATCTGGAAAAGCGAGAACCATGCAACGCCGGGAACGAGTAAAGTCAGCTGCTTCATTAATAAGGAAAGAAGCGTATGCTGATACAACTGGAATCCGGCAGGAGATCCGCCTTCAAACCCCATGTAGGCTTTTACAATCAGAATGTCATCAGAATTCTCATAACGGAAATAGGTAATGCTGCCGAGAACCAAAATCAGTACAGTTGCCAGCACAAAACCATAAAACCAAGGCAGCAGTTTTGCAACGCGTTTCATTTCTGTAAACGTCCTTTCTGATCAAAAAATCAGTTCGAAAAGATGATAACAGATAGAGGTTTACCGCGTCAAGATTTCTGCTTACGAACGTAAAAATGGAACCTGAGATGGAAAGTTCGGAATAATACAAGTTGTTTGAAAGCCTTATAAATCAAAAGATTCGGGAAATACAAAAAAATCAAAAAAACTTCAAAAAAATTAAAAAAAGGTGTTGACACCCTAAAGGAACTGTGCTAATATGTACAAGCTCGCTCGCGAGCAACGAACCTTGAAAACGATACAGAGTAAAGAAACGCAAACGACAGTCAATAACTTGAGTTTAGCACTGAAAAGTGTTTAACGGATTAAACATAAGAGTTTGATCCTGGCTCAGGACGAACGCTGGCGGCGTGCCTAACACATGCAAGTCGAGCGGGGACTTAATCATGAAGTTTTCGGATGGATTGGTTAAGTTCTAGCGGCGGACGGGTGA
>JAFULL010000130.1 GCA_017473345.1 Clostridia bacterium
ATGAAAACGGCTTCAGCCCCCTGCAGACCGGCTGCCACGTGATCATCGCCGACGGCCTCACCGGCACCGACGACGTGGCCGTGCCCGTTGACGGCGAATACTGCAAAGTCGCCCACATCGGCCGCGCCGTCATGGACGCCGAGGCCATCATCAGCATCAACCATTTCAAGTGCCACGAGGGCACCGGCATCGGCGGCGCTTTGAAGAACCTGGGCATGGGCTGCGGCTCCACCGCCGGCAAACGCCACATGCACCACGACGGCAAGCCCACCGTGCGCCCCGACGACTGCGTAGGCTGCGGCCGCTGCGTGCGCCAGTGCGCCCACAGCGCCATCAGCTTTGAAGACTACAATGGCAAGCGCGTGGCCAAAGTCAACCCCGACCTGTGCACCGGCTGCGGCCGCTGTGTGGGCATCTGCCGCGACCGCGGCGCCATCCTCGGCCCCGACAGCTCCGCCGATATGCTCAACTGCAAGATCAGCGAATACGCCAAGGCCGTCGTGCAGGGCCGCCCCAACTTCCACATCACCCTCGTGTGCGACGTGTCGCCCTACTGCGACTGCCACTCCGAAAACGACACCCCCATCATCGCCGACGTGGGCATGTTCGCCAGCTTCGACCCCGTCGCCCTCGACGTGGCCTGCGCCGACGCCTGCAACCGCATGGAGCCCCTGCCCGGCACCTTCCTCACCGACAAGAAGGTGCGCACAGGCGACATCTTCAACGACACCCACCCCTACACCAACTGGCGCAGCGGCGTCGAGCACGCCCAGAAGATCGGCGTGGGCACCATGGAGTACGAACTGATCGAACTGTAAGGGGACGATGCAGGGGCGCCGCCCCTGCACCCCGCAAGGGGTTTCACCCCTTGACCCGTTTCTGACGCCCGTTTCACGGGCGTCAGGGGAGGGTATACTTTTAACAGAACACCCCTTGGCCGCGCATATGCGCGGCCAAAATTGGGATTTTCAAGGGCTTTGCCCTTGAACAGAGGGTGCAGGGAGGCAGCGCCTCCCTGCGTACCAGAAAGGAAACCGGCTTTGCAAGACAAACTCATCGTTCGCGGTGCGCGCGAACATAACCTCAAAAATGTGGATCTGGAGATCCCGCGCAATAAACTGGTGGTTTTCACCGGCTTAAGCGGCAGCGGCAAGACCAGTCTGGCTTTCGACACCATCTACGCCGAGGGCCAGCGCCGCTATGTGGAAAGCCTGTCCAGCTATGCGCGCATGTTCCTTGGGCAGATGGAAAAGCCGGACGTCGACTCCATCGACGGCCTGTCCCCGGCCATTTCCATCGACCAGAAGACCACGGCGCGCAACCCCCGCTCCACCGTGGGCACGGTGACGGAGATCTACGACTACCTGCGCCTGCTGTATGCGCGCGTGGGCACGCCGCACTGCCCCAAGTGCGGGCGGGAGATCCGCCAGCAATCGATCGACGAAATGGTGGCGCAGGTGCTCGCCTATCCCGAGGGCCAGCGCATGCAGGTGCTTGCGCCCGTGGTGCGCGCGCGCAAGGGCGAGCACACCAAGCTGATGGACGACGCGCAGAAGCGCGGCTTTGTGCGCGTGCGCATCGACGGCGAGATCTACGACCTTGACGAGCGTCCCACGCTGGACAAAAAGCTGAAGCACGACATCGAAATCGTGGTCGACCGCCTCATCGTGCGCCCGACGGACGAGTTCCGCCAGCGCCTGGCTGACAGCATGGAGACCGCCGCCCACGAAAGCGGCGGACTGGTGATGATGGACCTGTTCGACAAGGGCACGCTGCTGTTTTCGCAAAACTACGCCTGCCCGGACTGCGGCGTGTCCATCGAGGAGCTGTCGCCGCGCATGTTCTCGTTCAACAGCCCGTTTGGCGCATGCCCGCAGTGTTCCGGCCTTGGCACGGTGATGCGCATCACGCAGGAAACGCTCATCCCCGACGACAGCCTCAGCCTCAATCAGGGCGCGCTGCAGGCCATGGCATGGAACGTGGCCGACAAGAGCAGCATGGCGCGCACCTTCTTTGAAGCGCTGAGCCTCAAATACGGCTTCAGCCTTGACACGCCCGTGCGCGATCTGCCCAAAAAGGTGATGGACATCCTCCTGTACGGCAGCCCCGACAAGATCACCATCGAGTACGAGGGCGCGCACGGCCGCAGCAAGTACGACACCGTGTTTGAGGGCGTGATCACCTCCCTCAACCGCCGCTACAACGAAACCACCTCCGACGCGATGAAGGCCGCCTACGAGGAATACATGGTCACCGACGAGTGCCGCGCCTGCCACGGCAAGCGCTTAAAGCCCGAGGTGCTGGCCGTGACCGTGGGCGGGCTGAACATTACCGACCTGTGCGACTTAAGCGTAAGCAAAGCCCGCCAGTTCTTCCGCGACCTCAAACTGGAAGGCAGCCAGGCCGTCATCGCCTCGCAGATTTTGAAGGAGCTGGACAGCCGTCTGGGCTTCCTGGACAGCGTGGGCCTCAGCTACCTCACCCTCAGCCGCGCGGCGGCCACCCTGTCCGGCGGCGAGGCGCAGCGCATCCGTCTGGCCACGCAGATCGGCTCCAGCCTCATGGGCGTGCTCTACATTCTGGACGAGCCCTCCATTGGCCTGCACCAGCGCGACAATTCAAAGCTGCTTTCGACCCTCAAGCGCCTGCGCGATCTGGGCAACACGCTCATCGTGGTCGAGCACGACGAGGACACCATGTACGCCGCCGACTGGATCGTGGACGTGGGCCCGGCAGCGGGCCTTGGCGGCGGTCACATCGTGGCCGAGGGCACCATTGATGATATCCTCAAAAACCCCAACTCCCTGACCGGCCAGTACCTCAGCGGCAAAAAGGTCATTCCCGTGCCCGCGCAGCGCCGCGCGCCTGCGGGCTTCCTCACCGTGAAGGGCGCGAAGGAAAACAACCTGCAAAACATCGACGTGAAGGTGCCGCTGGGCGTATTCTGCTGCGTGACCG
Organism: Clostridia bacterium; assembly: GCA_017473345.1. Lineage (GTDB taxonomy): Bacteria > Bacillota > Clostridia > Christensenellales > Aristaeellaceae > Limiplasma. The sequence continues at coordinate 2,959 of JAFULL010000130.1, forward strand.
GCGTAAGCGGCAGCGGCAAGAGCAGCCTTGTCAACGAGATCATCCACAAGCATCTGGCAAAAGTGCTCAACCGCGCCAAGACGCGCCCCGGGCATTTTGACGAAATGCTGGGCGTGGAGCAGCTGGACAAGATCATCACCATCGACCAGAGCCCCATCGGCCGCACGCCGCGCTCCAACCCCGCCACCTACACCGGCCTGTTTGACCTGATCCGCAGGCTCTACGCCACCACGCCCGACGCCAAGGCCCGCGGCTACAAGGAAAACCGCTTTTCCTTCAACGTCAAGGGCGGCCGCTGCGAGGCCTGTTCCGGCGACGGTCTGCTCAAGATTGAAATGCACTTCCTGCCGGACATCTACGTGCCCTGCGACGTATGCAAGGGCGCGCGCTACAACCGCGAAACCCTGGACGTAAAGTACAACGGCAAGTCCATCCACGACGTGCTGGAAATGACCGTCGAAGAAGCCCTCGTCTTCTTTGAAAACCACCAGCCCATCGTCAAAAAGCTGCAGACCCTCTACGACGTAGGTCTCAACTACGTAAAGCTCGGCCAGCCGTCCACCCAGCTGTCCGGCGGCGAGGCCCAGCGCATCAAGCTGGCCACCGAGCTCAGCCGCCGCGCCACCGGCCGCACCCTCTACCTGTTGGACGAGCCCACCACCGGCCTTCACATGGACGACGTCAACCGCCTCATCGGCGTTTTGCAGCGCCTTGTCGAGGGCGGCAACAGCGTGCTGGTCATCGAGCACAACCTCGACGTCATCAAAACCGCCGACTGGATCATCGACCTCGGCCCCGAAGGCGGCGACGGCGGCGGCAGGATCGTGTGCGAAGGCACGCCCGAGCAGGTCGCTCAGGTGCCTGAAAGCTACACCGGGCAGTATCTGCAGGGATTGAAGAGCGGTCGC
>JAFULL010000131.1 GCA_017473345.1 Clostridia bacterium
TGATAACCCTTTTAAGGGTAAGTAAGTAACAAGCCTATGCAAATGTCAGGCCGTATATGCGTCTGTTAGGACGCAGCTGGTATTCTAGGGCTATGCCCGCATATGCAAAACCCCCGGCTTTGCCGGGGGATACTTATTGATATGTATCAGGTTTTGCGATGAATCAATTCCCACCGCCAGCATTCTGTCGGCGGTGGGCAAAATACTTGACAAAAAATGTGCGGTCATATATAATTATCGATTGAGAAAATCCCAATTTTCGACGGAAAGGGGAACGTACCAGTGCTGATGAATCGTGCGTTGGTATACCGCAATGGCCGCCTCAGCGACGCGCAGAGCGGCAGTGTCGATTTTTCCTTTTTGTCCAGCGGCGGTGTTGTCCCTTCGGGGCATGTTCTTTTGATTGTACCGGGTCTTGTTGATGTTCATGTGCATCTGCGGGAGCCGGGATTTTTTTATAAAGAAACCATCGCCACTGGTACCCGGGCGGCGGCAAGGGGCGGTTATACCGCTGTGTGCGCCATGCCCAATCTGAACCCTGCGCCTGACTGTATGGAACATCTGCAACAGCAGCTGGACCTGATTGAAGAAAATGCCGAGGTGTGGGTGCTGCCCTACGGTTGCATCACCATGGGCCAGAAGGGCCGCGGCGAACTGTGTGATTATGCACAGATGCAGCCCTATGTGGCAGGCTTCTCCGACGACGGCAAGGGCGTGCAGGATACCGATACCATGCGCGAGGCCATGAGGCGCGTAAAGGCCATTGGCGGCATCATCGTGGCCCACTGCGAGGATGAAAGCCTGCTGCACGGCGGCTATATCCACGATGGTGAGTACGCAAAGCTGTACGGCCATCGCGGCATATGCTCCGAAAGCGAGTGGAAGCAGGTGGAACGCGACCTCGAACTGGTGCGCGAGACCGGCTGCCGCTATCATGTGTGCCATGTCAGCACCAAAGAAACGGTCGAGCTGATCCGCAGGGCCAAGGCCGAAGGGCTGGACGTGACCTGCGAAACCGGGCCGCATTACCTGACCATGTGCGATATGGACCTGCAGGAGGACGGCCGTTTCAAGATGAACCCGCCCATCCGCTCGGCGGAGGACCGCGACGCGCTGGTGGCAGGATTGCTTGACGGCACGGTGGACATGATCGCCACCGATCATGCGCCTCACTCGGCGGAGGAAAAGAGCCGCGGGCTGGAAAAGAGCCTGATGGGCGTGGTCGGTTTGGAAACCGCTTTTGCGGTGCTCTATACCAAATTGGTCAAAACCGGCAAGGTTCCGCTGGAAGTGATCCTCAGGGCGCTGACGGATAATCCGCGCAGGCGCTTTGGCATTCCGGAAAACGAGGGCGACTTCGCAGTGTTTGACCTGGACGAGACTTTTACCGTCGACCCTGATACCTTTGTCAGCATGGGTCATGCCACCCCGTTTGCGGGCTGGCAGCTTCAGGGAGATTGCATCTATACTTCTGTGGGAGGCGAGGCAGTATGGCAGAAAAAGTAATCAAGCAGCGCAAGCTGGTGCTTGCAAACGGCGCTGAGTTCTACGGCGACGGCTTTGGCGCGGATAACGACGCGCTGTGCGAACTGGTATTCAACACTTCGATGGTGGGCTATCAGGAGATCGTGACCGATCCCGGCTATGCCGACCAGATTGTGCTGATGACCTATCCCCTCATCGGCAACTACGGCATCAACGACGAGGACAGCGAGACCCGCGTGCCCACCCTCAGCGGTATGGTGGTGCGCGAGTACTGCGACGAACCCTCCAACTTCCGCTATACCAAGACCCTGTCTGAACTGCTGGAGGAAAGCAACGTGTCCGGCCTCAGCGGTGTGGATACCCGCATGATCACCCGCATCATCCGCGACGAGGGACGCATGGTCGCCCTGATCTGCGATGCGCAGGTGCCGCTAAAGGAAGCGCTGGAACGCATCGGCGCCTATCAGGCTCCGCGTGACAGCGTGCGCCGCGTCAGCTGCAAAAAGAAGAGTTACGCCCGTACGCCCAACCCCCGCTACAGCGTGGTGGCCATTGACTGCGGCATCAAGCAGAGCCTCATCAAGGGCCTCAACAGCGTGGGCTGCAATGTGACGGTCGTGCCCTACAACACCTCCGCCGAGGAGATCCTCTCCTGCAAGGCCGACGGCCTGTATATTTCCGACGGCCCCGGCAATCCCGCTGATGTGCCCGAGGTGATCGAAACCGTAGCCGCCCTGCGCGGCAGGCTGCCGATGTTTGGCGTGTGCCTGGGCCATGAGCTGATGGCGCTGGCCTGCGGCGCCAAGACCATGAAGCTCAAGTGCGGCCGTTACGGCGCAAACCAGCCTGTGCGTGTGCTGGAGACCGGTCGCCTTGAAATTCCGCGTCAGAACCGCAGCTATGTGGTGGCCGAGGCTTCGCTGCAGGGCACCGGCCTGACGGTTACCCACCGCAACGTGATCGACGGCACCATCGAAGGTCTGGCCTGCTGGGAGGACAATATGTTCAGCCTGCAGTATGCCCCCACGGATGAGAAGCCCTACAAGCAGTTTATCAAGATGATGGAGGAGGCGAAGCGCAATGCCTAAGCGTACAGATATCCACCGCATTCTGGTCATTGGTTCCGGTCCCATCGTCATCGGCCAGGCCGCCGAGTTTGACTATGCCGGCACGCAGGCCTGTCTGGCCCTGCGTGAGGAAGGCTATGAGGTTATCCTCGTCAACTACAACCCCGCCACCATCATGACCGATACCGACATCGCCGATAAAGTATACATGGAGCCCCTCACGCTGGAATATCTGGCCAAGATCCTGCGTTATGAGCGCCCCGACGCCATCCTGCCCGGCCTGGGCGGCCAGACTGGTCTGAACCTGGCCATGCAGCTGCAGCGCAAGGGCGTGCTGGATGAGTGCCAGGTTGAAATTCTGGGCACCAGCTTTGAAAGCATCGACCGCGCTGAGGACCGTGAAAAGTTCAAGGAGCTGTGCGAGGAGCTGGGCGAGCCTGTGCTGCCTTCCCTCATTGCCACCACCATGGAAGAGGGCTTCAGGGCGGCTGAGGAAATCGGCTATCCCGTGGTGCTGCGTCCCGCGTTCACGCTGGGCGGCACCGGCGGCGGCTTTGCCGACACCCCCGAAGAAATGGAAGAGCTGCTCAAGAATGCGCTGAAGCTGTCGCCTGTGCATCAGGTGCTGGTGGAAAAGAGCATCAAGGGCTACAAGGAGATCGAGTTTGAGGTCATGCGCGATGCCAATGACACCGCCATCGCCATCTGCTCCATGGAAAACATCGATCCCGTTGGCATCCACACCGGCGACTCCATCGTGGTCGCGCCTGCGCAGACGCTGACCCTCAAGGAGTGCAGCATGCTGCGCGACAGCGCGCTGAAAATCATCCGCGCGCTCAAGATCGCCGGCGGCTGCAACGTGCAGTTCGCACTGGATCCCTACTCCTTCCAGTACTATCTCATCGAGATCAACCCGCGCGTCAGCCGCTCCTCCGCGCTTGCGTCCAAGGCCAGCGGCTTCCCCATCGCGCGCGTTACCGCCAAGGTGGCTGTGGGCATGCATCTGGAGGAGATCCAGCTGGCGTCCACCCCTGCCTGCTTCGAGCCTGCGCTGGACTATGTGGTGGCCAAGCTGGCCCGCTTCCCCTTCGACAAACTGGAAGGCGCCAGCAACAAGCTGTCCACCCAGATGAAGGCCACCGGCGAAGTGATGTCCATCGGCCGTACGCTGGAAGAGGCGCTGCTTAAGGGCGTGCGCTCGCTGGAGACCGGCGTGTGCCACATCCACAGCGCCAAGTTTGACAACTGGAACAACGACCAGCTGCTGGACTATATCCGCGAAGGCACCGACGACCGCCTGTACGCCATCGCACAGCTCATCCGCAACGGCATCGACCTTGGCCTCATCTACGACCACACCAAGATCGATATGTTCTTCCTTGACAAGATTCGCAACATCGTTGAAATGGAAGCGGTGGTCAAGGCTGCGCCCATGGATCTGCAGGTACTTAAACAGGCCAAGCGCATGGGCTTTGGCGACAAGTACATCGGTCAGGTATGGGGCAAGACTGAAAAAGAGATCGTGCGCCTGCGTCTGGACAACGGCATCCGCCCGGTGTACAAGACCATTGATACCTGCGCCGGCGAGTTCAAGAGCTATGTGCCCTACCTCTACTCCACCTATGAGGACGAAAACGAGTCCATCATTTCCGACCGCAAGAAGGTCATCGTGCTGGGCTCCGGTCCCATCCGCATCGGCCAGGGCGTAGAATTTGACTACTCCACCGTGCACGCCATCTGGACCATCCGCCGCATGGGCTACGAAGCCATCATCATCAACAACAACCCCGAAACGGTTTCCACTGACTACACCACCTCGGACAAGCTCTATTTCGAGCCTCTGACGGTGGAAGACGTCATGAACATCATCACGCTGGAAAATCCCGAGGGCGTGGTGGTCAGCCTGGGCGGCCAGACCGCCATCAACCTGGCCGACCGCCTGCATGACATGGGCGTGAAGATCATCGGCACTGACGTGGAAGCCATCACCCGCGCCGAAAACCGCGACGCTTTCGAAAAGATCATGGAGGAACTGGCCATTCCTCAGCCCAACGGCGAAGCCGTGACCGACATTGAAAAGGGCGTGGAAGTGGCTGCCCGCATCGGTTACCCGGTGCTGGTGCGCCCCAGCTACGTGCTGGGCGGCCGCGCCATGCAGATTGTGCCGGATGAAGAGGCCCTGCGCCACTATCTCAAGACGGCCGTTCTGGTCAGCGAGGATCAGCCCGTGCTGGTTGACCACTACATCACCGGCAAGGAGCTCGAAACCGACGCGGTGTGCGACGGCGAGAACGTCTTTATCCCCGGCATCATGGAGCATGTCGAGCGCACCGGCGTGCACTCCGGCGACTCCATCAGCGTGTACCCGACCTTCTCGGTGAGCGAAAAAGCCCGCCAGACCATCATCGACTACACCGTGCGTCTGGGCCTGGGTATCGGCATCGTGGGTCTGTACAACATCCAGTTCATCGTCGACAAGGATGAAAACGTCTTCGTCATCGAGGTCAACCCGCGCTCCAGCCGCACCGTGCCCTTCCTGAGCAAGGCCACCGGCGTGCCGCTGGCTGACATCGCCACCAAGGTGATGCTGGGCCAGAGCCTGCGCGACCAGGGCATCACCGACGTGATGGCCCCGCAGAAGGAAAAGTGGTACGTCAAGGCGCCTGCGTTCAGCTTCTCCAAGCTGCGCGGCATGGACGCCTACCTCACGCCTGAAATGAAGTCCACCGGCGAGGCCATCGGCTACGACAAGAGCCTTACCCGCGCCCTGTACAAGGCCATGCAGTCTTCCGGCATGAGGATGGCCAACTACGGCACACTGTTCGCCACCATCGCCGACTGCGACAAGGAAGAGGCGCTGCCGCTTATCCGCCGTTTCTACGACCTGGGCTTCAACATCGAGGCTACCCATGGCACTGCCGACTTCCTCAAGAAGCATGGCATCCGCACCCGTACCCGCCAGAAGATCAGCGCGGGCAGCGAAGAGATCCTTAACTCCATTCGCCAGGGCCATGTGAACTACGTCATCAACACCCGCGAGGCTGCGGGTTCCCACGCCAGCGACGGCGCTGAGATCCGCCGCTGCGCTGTGGAAAACAACGTGACTATGTTCACTGCGCTGGATACGGTGCGCGTACTGCTGGATGTACTGGAGGAGATCACCCTGTGCATCTCCACGATTGACAGCTAAGGAGACGTGTCGATTATGAAGTTTGTTCTTCAGAGCCAGCGCGCTCTGACCTCCAACGTATACCATATGCAGCTGACGGGCGATACCACGGCTGTCACCAAACCCGGCCAGTTTGTGCAGATCCAGCTTCCCGGTTTCTATCTGCGCCGCCCCATCTCCATCTGCGACTGGCAGGCGGGCGAAAACGGCACGCTGGATTTGATCTACAAGGTCGTCGGCCACGGCACAGAAGCCATGGCCGACATGCAGCCCGGCCAGGAGCTTGATCTGCTGGTAGGCCTTGGCAACGGTTTTGATGTAAGCGGCAGTGAAGAAGCGCCTCTGCTCATAGGCGGCGGCGTGGGTGTGCCGCCTATGTACGGCCTGTGCAAGGAACTGATCAAAGCCGGCAAAAAGCCCTCTGTGGTGCTTGGCTTCAACACTGCTGACGAGGTCTTCTGGAAGGAAGAGTTCGAGGCGCTGGGCGTGAATGTGACCGTTACCACCGTGGACGGCAGCATGGGTGTGAAGGGCTTTGTGACCGCTGCCATGAACGGCGGCTACGATTATGTATACACCTGTGGCCCGGAACCCATGTTCAAGGCCATTTACAAGGTGATGGACGAGCAGGGCGTATCCGGCCAATTCAGCTTTGAGGAGCGTATGGCCTGCGGCTTTGGCGTGTGCATGGGCTGCTCCTGCAAGACCAAGTACGGCAACAAGCGCATCTGCAGGGACGGCCCTGTGCTGGTGAAGGAGGAGATCATATGGTAAGCACCAAGGTCACGCTTTCCGGCTGGACGCTGGACAACCCCCTCATCCCCGCCAGCGGCACCTTTGGCTACGGCAAGGAATTTTCCGAGCTGTGGGATATCAACATGCTGGGCTCCTTCTCCTTCAAGGGAACCACCCTCGAGCCCCGCTTCGGCAACCCCACCCCGCGTATCGCGGAGTGCACCGCCGGCATGATCAACGCCGTGGGCCTGCAGAACCCCGGCATCCATCATGTGATCGAGCATGAGCTGCCCGAAATGAAAAAGTACTTCCACAAGAAGGTCGTGGCCAACATTTCCGGCTTTTCTATCGACGAATATGTGGAGTGCTGCCGCCTGATCGACAAGGAGGATCAGGTAGGCATCATCGAGGTCAATGTGTCCTGCCCCAATGTGCATGGCGGCGGCATGGCCTTCGGCACCAGCCCGGAGAACGCTGCGGCTGTGACCAAAGCGGTCAAGGCTGTGACCACCAAGCCGGTGTACATCAAGCTCAGCCCCAACGTCACCGACATCGTTGCGGTGGCCAAAGCCTGCGAGGACGCCGGCGCCGACGGCCTGAGCCTGATCAACACCATGCTTGGCATGCGCATCGACCTCAAAACCAAAAAGCCTGTTATCGCCAACACCATGGGCGGCTTCTCCGGCCCGGCCATCTTCCCGGTGGCTGTGCGCATGGTGTATCAGGTGGCGCGCGCTGTGAACATTCCCATCATCGGCATGGGCGGCGTGGCGACCGCTGAAGATGTGATCGAGATGATGCTCGCCGGTGCCACTGCCGTGCAGATCGGCGCGCAGAATCTGGTTGACCCCTACGTATGTCCCAAGATCATCAATGAACTGCCTGAAGTGATGCAAAAGTACCGCATCAACAGTCTTGAAGAAATTATCGGAGGTGCCTGGAAATGAACCGCGGAGATGTGATTATTGCTTTGGACTTCCCCAGTGCTGAGGCCGTCTATGAGTTCCTCGCCAAGTTTGAAAACGAAGAGCGCAAGCCCTTTGTGAAGATCGGCATGGAGCTGTACTACGCCGCCGGTCCCCAGATCGTGCGCGAGATCAAAGCACGCGGCCACAAGATCTTCCTGGATTTGAAGCTGCACGACATCCCCAACACCGTCAAGCGCGCCATGTCCGTCCTGCGCAACCTGGACGTTGACATGACCAACCTGCACGCCGCCGGCACCATCGACATGATGAAGGCTGCCATCGAGGGCCTGACCCGCGAGGACGGCACCCGTCCCATGCTGCTGGCTGTGACCCAGCTCACCTCCACCAGCGAGGAACGCATGCAGAAGGAACTGCTCATCAACGCTACCATGCCTGAAACCGTCAAAAAGTACGCCCAGAACGCTCAGGAAGCCGGTCTGGACGGCGTGGTCTGCTCTCCCCTCGAGGCTGCCCTGGTCAAGGAAGCCTGTGGTGCTGAGTTCGCCACCGTTACCCCCGGCATCCGCTTTGCTGACGGCGACGTGGGCGATCAGGTCCGCGTCATGACCCCCGAAAAGGCCCGCGTTGGCGGCAGCGACTACATCGTCGTAGGCCGTCCCATCACCCAGGCTGCCGATCCCGTTGCTGCCTACCGCCGCTGCGTAGAAGAGTTTTTGGGCTAAGCTGATAGCGAAAGGAGACCATTACCATGGAAGCTTACAAGAGAGAGTTTATTCAGTTCCTTGAGGGCGCGGGCGTGCTCAAGTTTGGCGATTTCACCGCCAAGTCCGGCCGCAAGATTCCTTATTTCATCAATGCGGGCATGATCAAGACGGGCGACCAGATCACCAAGATGGGCGAGTTCTACGCCAAGGCCTATTTTGACAAGCTGGGCAAGAAGGAAGCTGTTCTCTACGGACCTGCCTACAAGGGCATCCCCCTGTCCATCTCCGCCGCGGTTGCCCTGAGCCGCAGCGGCCTTGACGTCCCCTTCTTCTTTAATCGCAAGGAGGTTAAGGACCATGGCGAAGGCGGCAGCTTTGTGGGCTATGTTCCTCAGGCGGGTGAAGAGATCGTCATCATTGAGGACGTGATCACCGCCGGCACCGCCATCCGCGAGAGCATGGAAATTCTCAGCCATGTGGAAGACACCAGGGTTATTGCCACCTTCATCATGGTGGATCGCAAGGAAAAGGGTCAGACCGAAAAGGGCGCCATGCAGGAGATCGAGGAACAGTTTGGTTTCCCGGTTTACTCTGTGGTGGATGTTTACGACATCATCGAGTACCTTGAAGAAGATGAAAAGAACGCCGAGAATGTGCAGCGTATCAGGAACTATCTGGCTGTGAATGGAGCGAAGGCATGAGACATCTGCTTGACATCCGCGACCTGACCACCAACGAGATCGACGAGTTGATGGATACGGCGGAAGATATTATCGCCAACCCCAAAAAGTATGCTGAATGCCTGCATGGCAAAAAGCTGGCCACCCTGTTTTTTGAGCCCTCCACCCGTACCCGTCTGAGCTTTGAGGCTGCCATGATGGAACTGGGCGGCAATGTGCTGGGCTTCTCCGAGGCAAAGAGCTCTTCTGCTGCCAAGGGAGAAAGCGTGGGCGACACTGTGCGCACCGTCGGCTGCTATGCCGACGTGATCGCCATGCGTCATCCCCGTGAGGGCGCGCCCACGGCTGCTGCCATGGTGAGCCCTGTGCCCATCATCAACGCCGGCGACGGCGGTCACAATCATCCCACCCAGACCCTGACTGACCTGCTCACCATCCGCCGTGAGAAGGGCCGTCTGAATCAGCTGGTCATCGGCTGCTGCGGCGACCTGAAGTTTGGCCGCACTGTGCACAGCCTGATCCACGCCATGATGCGCTACAAGTCCATCCGCTTTGTGTTCATCTCCCCCAAGGAGCTGCGCGTGCCGGATTACGTGCTGGAGACCCTGCAGAAGCACGGCATTAGCTACGTGGAGGTGGAAAAGCTGGAGGACGTCATCGGCACGCTGGATGTGCTGTATATGACCCGCGTGCAGCGCGAGCGCTTCTTTAACGAAGAAGAGTACCTGCGCCTGAAGGACAGCTATATCCTGGATGTGGAAAAGATGAAGCTGGCCCGCAAGGATCTGGCGGTGCTGCATCCCCTGCCCCGCGTCAATGAGATCAGCGTCAAGGTGGATGACGATCCCCGCGCGTGCTATTTCCGCCAGGTTGCCAACGGCAAGTATATGCGCGAGGCGCTGCTGCTGAAACTTCTGGAGGTGGACGCATGAATATCGACAGCATTCTGAACGGTTACGTCATCGACCATATCCAGGCTGGCCGCAGCATGGAAATCTATCGTTATCTGGGTCTGGACGATCTGGACTGCTCTGTTGCCATTATCAAAAATGCCAAGAGCCAGAACATGGGCCGCAAGGATATCATCAAGATCGATCAGGAGATTCCTCTGGATGTAGATCTGCTGGCTTATATCGATCCTGGTATTACTGTCAACATCATTCGTGACGGCAAGCTGGTTGAGAAGAGAAAGCCGGATATGCCCCAACGCATCGTCAATGTGATCAAATGCAAAAATCCGCGCTGTATCACTCAGGTGGAGCAGGAACTGGATCATGTATTTGTGCTGACGGACAAGGAACAGCAGGTATACCGTTGCTTCTACTGTGAAGCACAGAGCAAATAAATGCAGAAATTCCCCTTTCGCGGTTGTGGAAGGGGAATTTCTTTTTTGAAAATCATTCGAAAAAAATCAACGCTATTGCAGCAAAAACAGAAAGAATAATCAAAAAAGTTATAAGTGGAGCGAAACGGTTTTTGTATTTATTCGAATGAAAATCGAACAAGCGAACAATAATGTTCGGATAATAATGAGACGTTTGAATCGGAAAAACATACCATCGTTCGTGGTTTGAAAAAAACTTCAAAAAAATCAAAAAAAGTTGAAAAAAGGTGTTGACAAACCCTTTAAGGGGTGTTATTATGTACAAGCTCGCTCGCGAGCAACGAACCTTGAAAACGATACAGAATAAAAGAAACGCAAACGACAGTCAATAACTTGAGTTTAGCATCGAAAGATGTTTAACGGATTAAACATAAGAGTTTGATCCTGGCTCAGGACGAACGCTGGCGGCGTGCCTAACACATGCAAGTCGAGCGGGGACTTGTGGAA
>JAFULL010000132.1 GCA_017473345.1 Clostridia bacterium
CGGCGTTGCTGCCAATGAGGTCGAGGGCGTTGCCGGCATGTGTTCCGGCGGCGGTATTACCGAGGTGTTCGGCCGCAACAAGAACATCACCAAGGGCGTGAAGGTGGAGCTTGGCACTGAAGAAGCTGCTGTGGATATCTACCTGATCGTCGAATATGGCACGCCTATTCAGACCTGTGCTGGCGCCGTGCAGGAGAATGTACGCAAGTCCATCGAGTCTATGACGGGTCTGCATGTGGTCCGTGTTGACGTGCATGTTCAGGGCGTCAGCTTTGAAAAGGAGCAGAAGGTTGCTCTGGAAGGTCTCGAGAGCCTGACGGCACTGGGCGAGCAGAAGGCTGAAGAAGTTCCTGCGAAGCCTGCCAAGCCCGTGCGTGTTGAGTTTGAAGGCGAACCCACGCCTGCTGAAGAGCATGAGCCGACCGCAGTCGACCTGGAAATGGAAGCCGAGAAGGTCGATCAGGAAGAATAAAATCCAATATGCGATACCTGTTTTGGCTGCGGGCTGTTCTGCGGCCAGAACAGGCATTGCTTTTCGCTTCAGCTTTTGGCTGAGGAAGGGAGGATAACGCATGAAGCTTCGTATTCGTGACCGTATTCTTTCTGCGGTCATGGGCCTGCTGATCGCTGCTGCCGGTGTTGGCCTGCTTCTTGAAACCTTTGATCTTTTTAAAATCCAAACGCTGCTGGAAGCGTTCTCTGACAAAATCCAGCGTGCGATCGTGATTGGTCTGGGTGTGCTGCTTGTGATCATTGGCCTTTGCGGCGTTGCGCTGCTGTTCCGCAAGCGCAAGGACAAGGGCGTTGTTGTGCAGCATACTGAGTACGGCGATATGAGCATTTCCATGAAAGCCATGGAAAACATGGTCAAGAAGTGCGTGGATGCTCATCCTGAACTGCATGTGAACCAGACCAAGATTTACCACAGCCGTGGTGGCATTTGTGTTGATATCAAGATCACGCTTCTCAATGGCGTCAATATTCCGTTGACTGTCAATGCACTGCAAAAGCAGATCAAGCAGTACATCACGTCCTGCAGTGGTGTGGATGTCGAAGAAGTGCGCGTGATGGTGGAGACCGAAGCACTGAAGCTGACGGCCCCTACTGCTGAACCTACCTTTATTCCGGTTGAGGATGAAGTGGAGGTTAAGCCGGTAGAAAAAGCTACCGAATGCCTGTGTCAGCATCAGGAAGAACCTGCTACCTATGCCGAGGCTGCTGTTCAGCCTGCGGAAGAGGTTATGCAGATGGTTGAGGAAGCTGCAGAGGAAACTGTTGAGACAGTAACGGTTGATGAGCCTGAAGCAGCGGAGGAACCGGTTGCTGTGGAAGCTGATGCTGTTGAAGAAGAGCAGAAAACTGCCGATGAAGAAACTGATAGCGTGGAGGCACAGATCTGATGGATAAAAAGTTCTTCCAGATCGGTACTCCTCAGTGTGGTTTTGTGCTTGGAATCGCAGGCGTAATTGTTGCATTCATGCTGCTGTTCCTTGGCTTCTGGCGTACGTTGTTTGTTGCAGTCCTGTTTGGTGCAGGCTACTTTATGGGCGCATCTGCCAATAAAGCGGAAACCATCAAAAAAACAATCAACAGATTCTTTCCTCCCAAAAATCAGTGATTTACGAATGACCTTTGTGAAACGGAGTGTATGATCCATGGCGCATTCGCGTTCTATTTCCCGTCAGGCTGCCATGCAGTTGCTTTACGAACGCATGTCCGGCGGTAATGCTGACAGCGATTCTTTGGACCTTGTTTATGAACAGCTGTCTGAGCAGCAGGAGGAAGGGGCAAAAGCCCTAAAGCCTGACGAGGCAGCCCGCACCTATATCAATGACGTGCTCAGTGGTGTAGAGGAGCATGAGAGTGAGCTCGATGAAAGCATCGAAAAGCACAGCACCGGTTCCTGGACGCTGGAACGCGTTCCCCATGTGGACCTGAGCATCCTGCGCCTTGCTGCGTACGAACTTTATCATCGCGACGATGTTCCTGACAACGTTGCGATCAGCGAAGCTATGTCCATGGCAAACCGCTACAGCGAGCCCAAGAGCAGCCGTTACATCAACGGCGTGCTTGGCGCCATGGAACGCGATAAGCGTGAACCCGAAGCCTGAGGAGCGATACAGGATGCGTGTTACTCTGGGGTTTGATACCAGCTGTTATACAACATCTGCTGCGGCTGTGAATGAGCGCGGAGAGGTGGTTGCCTTTTCGCGCATGCTCCTTCCTGTCGAGCAGGGACAACGCGGCCTTCGCCAAAGCGAGGCCGTTTTTGCGCATGTAAGGCAAATGCCTATTGTGATGGATGGAATGCGAGAAGCATTGAAGGATGCACAGATCGTTGCGGTTTGCGCGTCTTCCAAGCCACGCGATGAGAAAAACAGCTATATGCCTGTTTTCACAGTAGGGTTGGGCCATGCACACGTTGTGGCGGATACACTCAACGTGCCGCTGTTTGAAACATCCCATCAGCAGGGACATGTGGCAGCGGGTTTGATAGGCGGTCGAATGCCCGACGAGCCGTTTGTTGCGCTCCATTTGAGCGGTGGAACAACAGAATTGCTGCACTGCGAAGGAGAAAAGCTGACACTGTTGGGTGGATCTGCCGATCTGCATGCCGGTCAGCTTGTTGACCGCATTGGTGTTGCGCTGGGTTTGGCGTTTCCCGCTGGTCCCTCGCTTGAAAAGCTGGCTATGGCATATGAGGGTCAAGTTGAGAGCCTGCTGCCTGTCAGCATGGAAAAGGATGGTCTCAATTGCCATCTGTCGGGCGTTGAAACCAAGGCGCAGCAGTGGATCAGGGAAGGTAAAATGAGTCCTGAGCAAATTGCTGCTGAAGTGTTCGATTTGCTTTCGCGCACGGTTGCAAGGCTGCTTGCTGCTGCTTGTGAAAAAACAGGATGCAGGTGCGCGCTTGTTGTTGGCGGCGTAGCTTCATCCACTTTACTGCGTCGGCAGTTGGTCAGGCGTTTGAACAAGCAGCGCAAACGCATTGCAGTTTATTTTGGCGAACCGAAATATAGTGCCGACAATGCTGCGGGTGTAGCTGCAATTGGTATGAAAAAGTATCTGATGGAACAAGCGAGAGGAGAATAACAATGGCTGCACAGCTTCTGGATGGAAAAATTATGGCTGCAGAACTGGAAGAGGAACTGAAACTCCGCGTTGAAAAAATGGCTGCCAGCGGCACTGTGCCCGGTTTGACCGTGATTCTCGTGGGTGAAGATCCTGCCAGTCAGACCTATGTGAGCAATAAGGAAAAAGCCTGCGCACGCCTTGGAATCAAGTCCAACACTTTGCGTATGCCTGAAGATACTACGCAGGAAGTGCTGGAAGCTGCCATCATGGAAGCAAACGCCGATCCTTCCGTGCATGGTATTCTGGTCCAGTTGCCACTGCCGCGCCACCTGGACAGCGATCGTGCGCTTTCTCTTATTTTGCCCGAAAAAGACGTTGATGGTTTCCATGACATCAATGCCGGCAGACTTTCCCGCGGTTTGGACTGTGTGGTTGCCTGCACGCCCAAGGGTGCGCTGCACATGCTGAAAAAGGCGGGCATCTCTATTGCTGGAAAAGAAGCGGTTGTTGTCGGCCGCAGCAATATTGTAGGAAAGCCCATGGCACTTCTCTTGCTGCAGGAGAATGCAACGGTTACAGTATGTCACAGCCGTACCGTAGATCTTGCCGAGCATACCCGTCGTGCCGATATTCTGGTGGCCGCAATTGGCAAACCTCGTTTTATCACGGCGGATATGGTCAAGGAAGGCGCTGTTGTCGTTGATGTTGGCATCAATCGTGTTGATGGCAAGCTCTGCGGCGATGTTGATTTTGAACCCGTTTCTCAGAAAGTTTCATGGATTACACCGGTGCCTGGCGGCGTAGGCAAGATGACGATTGCCATGCTGATGGACAATACGGTTGCCGCTGCTGAGAAGGCCGCTGAAAAGTGAGAACCGCTGCATTGACGGTCACACAACTCAATGAGTATGTGCGACGGACGCTTGCATCAGATCCTATGCTGCGCGGCGTATATGTTACAGGGGAAATCAGCAATTTTAAACGTCATTTTTCCGGACACTGGTATTTCACGCTGAAAGATGAAGACGCTGCCATAAACTGCGCCATGTTTCGCCAGTCGGCAGTGAGTGTGCGTTTCCGCCCTGAAAACGGGCAGCGTGTACGTGTTTTTGGCAGTGTTGGATTGTATGCAAAAACGGGTTCTTATCAGTTTTACGCTGATGCTATGGAACCAGATGGTGTAGGCGATCTGTATTTACAGTTTGAGGCATTAAAGCAAAAACTGGCAGCGGAAGGTCTTTTTGATCCAGCGCTGAAAAAACAGATTCCCTTTCTGCCCAAAGGCATTGGCATTGTTACCAGCAAAACAGGCGCGGTTATACATGACATCTGTCGTGTGACATGGCGGCGCTTTCGCGGAATGCCGGTGTACCTGTGTCCTGTGAAAGTCCAGGGGGAGGGCGCGGCAAAAGAGATTGCGCATGCACTTATGCTGCTTGATTCCATGCCGGAAGTCGACGTGATCATTGTTGGACGCGGCGGCGGAAGCATGGAGGATTTGTGGGCTTTTAACGAGGAGAGCGTTGCACGTGCGATTGCGCTGTGCCAAACACCTGTCATCAGTGCTGTTGGCCACGAAACCGATTTTACCATCGCGGATTTTGTGGCAGATCTACGAGCTGCTACTCCGTCTGCTGCGGCAGAACTGGCGGTTCCTGAGAAAGAAACACTGCGTGGAGCTGTCGGGTTAATGGATGAAAAGCTGAAAATGGCTTTTGCACAGGCGATCAACCAAAAACGTTTGGCACTTGGTCAGCTTAAAAACCGTCTGGCAGATACGTCGCCTGTTCAAAAGCGGGAACGAATGAAGAATTCGCTGGAAACAATGTGTCTGCGTATGTCGGCCGCTGTTGCGCATAAAATCAATGCTCATCGAATGAAACTTGAGCGTGCAGTTGAAAAGCTGGATCCTGCGGCTGTATCTGTATTGATGGTCGACAGAAATCGTTTGGAGCAGGCGCTGGTGAGACTGCGTGCTTCCGGGCCGCTTGAAACAATGAAACGTGGCTATACAGTGGTGATGCGAAATGGGAAACTTATCCGAAGTGTCCACGAACTGAACTCCGGTGACAGGATTTCATTACGCATGGCAGACGGCATTGCTTCGGCGGTCGTTGAGGACGATCATCAAAATGAATGAGAGGGTGAGGGACGTGGCTGCAAAAAAATCAACCAAATCTCTTTCCTTTGAAGAGGGTTTGAGTAGGCTTGAAAATATTGCCGAACAGATGGAGAAAGGCGAAGTGCCGCTCGAGGAACTGCTCAAACTCTATGAAGAGGGGATAAAGCTTTCTGAAGAACTGACACAGAAGCTGAATGCTGCTGAAGGACGTATGCTGGAAGTACGCGCAGCTGCAAATGGACTGCCGGTGCTCACACCAACGGATGTTGTGAAGCAGGAAAATATGCTGGATCAATTGAATGAAATGGGGGACGAAGCATGAATCAGTATCAGCTTGCAGTAGAAGAAGCGTTGAAGAATTATGCGCTGCTTCTTCAGGAAAACGAGACCCCTGTTACAGAAGTAACCGAAAGAGCGCCGCAGGAGGATCTTCCGCCGCAGCCGCTTCGCAGCGCGATGCGCTATAGCCTGCTTTTGCCAGGCAAACGCATTCGTCCGGTGCTGCTTCTGGCAGCATATCATCTTATCAGGGATGACTGGCAAAGCGTGCTGCCGTTTGCCTGTGCGCTTGAAATGATCCACACTTATTCACTGGTGCAC
>JAFULL010000022.1 GCA_017473345.1 Clostridia bacterium
ACAAGAATGCAGATGCAGATTCCGGCAGTCATCGTCAGGAAGAACCCGGTGGCAATGATCGTCTTGAAGGCCATGGGGAGGGAAGCATAGGTTATCATGCCTGTGCACCTCCCTGTCCGAGTACGGCTTCAATGATCAGGTCTTCGTCCTGAACTTCACAGCGGACTGTTCCACCGGAAAGCGTAAATGATGGTAAAGCATCAACAGAGGCTTTGCATCCGGCCTGAATGCGCAGGTGAATTCTCCCTTCAGCAGATTCGGCTGTTACCATCATGGCGCTCAGCTGGTCAAGCTGTTGTTCTATCACATTTTCAAAAAGGTCATAAGCCGCGATAATCTGCTTTACGGCTGTTTGTCCATTGCAATGGCAGTCCAGATAGGTAATCACGCCGCACAGGCGCAGATTATCCAGCGATTCGCGCAGGCACAGTTCCAACTCGCGGGCGGATATTTCCGTCTTTTCTTCACCCAGCAGAATCAGGTTTGCCCGCCGTTTGATATAGGCGCTGATCACGCATACCTGCGAAAGCAGCGTATTGGTCTGCTCAGGATGCTCACGACTCTGCTGCAAAAGAGCTTCTGCTTTGTCCAGCTGCGGAGCGATCTCCCGTGCAATGCGGTCGTACAGACGGCTCTTTTCTTCTGCCTGCAAGCGGCGTTCCTTCAGTTCTACTTCCGCCTTCATCAGGTCGTAACGTTCGCCAAGCAGTTCGTTGGCCTCATGCAGATGCTCTGCCAGATTGTTGATTTCTTTCACATCGTCCTGCCAGAAAACATGACCGCCGCGAATGGCTTGCGAATGCAGAATAGCGTCCCCCAGATCTACCGCTTCATGCTTTGCCTGCTCCATCAAACTTAAGCTCATTGGTGCAGCGTTGGCTGAAGCATAGCGAATCTTCTGCTGACTGTCCACGATTTGCGCTGCAATGGTGGATTGGAGAAATAGTTCCCTGTAATTCATATTGGAGGGGATCAGACCGCTCTGGATGGCGCTTTCCAGAATCAAAATGATGATCAGACTGTCGATGGCAGTCAGGTCGCATTTGATCAGTCCCAGACTGTAGCACAGCCAGAAGCCGCTGCCCAAAACGGCCGTTACCAGCGGAATGGTCTGAAACTGCCTGCTGCCGGGAACACGGCTTTTGCGAAGAAGCATAATGACAAAATACATGGCCAGAATCACAAACCATGCCATGACGATGATGTACATAAAACCGTAGCCGTAATTGCTGTTGTACAGTTCAAAACCATTGTGAAAGATAAAGACAAGCTGATGCAGATCGTTGGTGTAAACGACGCCGATCAGAAACGCAGCCGGAATAAACAGATACTTCATCCATCCCGGCGAACGATAGCCTTCGGGTTTGCCAATATGGTTGACAACGAAAACACCGATCAGCGGTACCAGTACCATGGGAATGTAGAAGGAATACCAGCAGTAACGGCCAACAGGCCAGGTGATGATGACGTAATCATATTTGATGATGCGGACAAGCTGCCAAAAGAGAAGCAGTCCGCCCACACTCAAAAGCATTTTCCGTATGGCAGTATGCAGGATGCGCCGCCGGATGGACACAATCCACACAACCGTCATCGGCACCTGAATGGCCCAGCGCAGGGTCATCATGCTGATGGCCATCAGCGAGTTTTCCGTCATGGGATGAAACACAAAACGCAGGCTGTATGCAAACAGCAGCAACGCTGTAATCAACAATAAATAAGCGACAGACCGTTTTTTCGATAAATACATGACTTCTTCTTCCTTACACACATGAGGCATTTTGCCCTTTCCTTCACCATTATAGCAACTCCTTTTACGGTTGACCACTACACAAAAGTACTTATTTTTGATGCGTCCCATGAAAAACAGTACTTTCGTGTAGTGTTCGTCAGAATAAGAAGTTGGTAAAATAAGATAGAAGAAGTTTAGCTGTTCAGAAAAAGCATATAGAAAACATCTTTGGAGGCATGCGTATGAAGAGGTTCCTGAAAACAATCGTAACCATGATGCTTGTGCTGATGATGCTTGTAACCCAGACATCTGCTTTTGCTCAGTTTGAGTTTGATTCAAATGCTAATTTCCAACCCATTCAACCCATTGAACCGATTGAACCGATTGAACCGATTGAACCCATCGAACCAGAATCCGAGCCCGAAAGTGAACTTGATTCCTGGTGGGATCACGCGCACGAGTGGGGCGAATGGGAAATCCTGGAGTCTCCTTATGGAACGGCGATGGGACGACATCAGCGTCAATGCAAGATTTGCGGCGTAAAAATGAGCGAACGCTTCTATTCCGATGATACACTTTACCGCGGAATTGAAGATCGCGGAGACGATGTGCGCAAAATGCAGGAAGCTCTGATTGAGCAGGGCTACCTCAAGGGCAAGGCGGACGGCAAGTTCGGCATGCAGACGCAACAGGCCGTCCGCAACTTCCAGCGCGATCATGGTTTCTATCAGGATGGCACTGCGTGGGAACCCGTGCTCGATGAACTGTATGGAACAGAAAAAGTGCATCTGGAAATTACAGATGTTGTGCCGCCGTTCGCGAACTGCACGGGTGAAACGACAGCTTCCGTTGCCAATGAGGGCTATCAGGTTACGGGCGTTGCATGGCTGTACAACGGCGCTGCGATGTCTGCGGATGAGACCTTTACAGAAGGTGAAACCTATACGGTTATGGTTTCTCTTCTGGCAGCCGAACCCGAAGGCAAGGAGTATACCGC
>JAFULL010000023.1 GCA_017473345.1 Clostridia bacterium
TCAATCCGACCTCAGCGACATGTGCGGTGAGGTCGGAAGCCTTGCGCAGCAAGGTTTCCTTGCAGGTTTTCACGGCCGCACCGAAGGTGCAGTGAAAACCTGTTTTGGCGGAAAAGATCGCCGCAGGCGAGCTTTTTCGACACGCTGCCACCCGCTTTCAAAACGGGTGGTTTTGTCAAAAAAGATTTACGGGTACCACTGCGGTACGGCGCACGGCAGCGTGCCGCTTTGGGTGATGGTCAGCCGCATGTCGTGCCACTTGACGTACATGCTGCCGTCTCCCTGCGCGAAGGACGCATGCCACGCGCCGGAATCATCCTGCACAAGCGGCTCGTCGGTGAGCTGTGCAACCCCGCGGCGAACCTCGTTAAGCGAAAGGCCGTCGGCGCTGTACACACAGTAGTTGGGCAGCACGTCGATGGGCTGCTGCGGAATATAGTTCACGCTGCTGCCGTCCGCGCGCCTGTAGTAATAATCATAGACCAGACTGTCGTTTTGCACCGTCCAGGTTGCGGCGTGCGGCGCACGGGTCAGGTCGGGCAGTTCGACCTTCTGGCTGGTCAGTTGGCTCAAGTCGCCGCTTTGCAGGGCTTCTTCGATGGTGCGGCAGAGCGCATCCGCCTGCGCCAGCCGTTGCGTGTCGGTGAGCTGCTCCAGCAGAACCAGCCCCATTTCAGCTTCTTTTTCAAGCTCTCTGTCGCTCATGTGCCACATTTCTGTAAACAGGCGCTGCGTCTGAGGGCAATAAAAGAACAGTTTGGTCAGCAGCGCATGGGCCAGTTCGCTGTCAAGCTCCCAAATCAGAAGCACCGTCTGCGCCGTATAGCTTCGCAGGTGTTTTGCGTAATAATCCTGTTCCTGTTCCAGCCAGTCCTTCATCCAGTCCAGCCCGGGCTGCCAGAAGGCCATGTCGTGATACAGAAAGAATTCCAGCACGTCACAGGAACCATTTGCTGCAGCCGTATACGCGCTGTCCAGCTCTGCGGTTTCAAGCTGCACATTAAGCATATTCGTGTTTTCCTGCGTTAGCGCCTGATCGTCCGCATCCGTCGCTTTTGGTGTGAAAGACACGCGATTGGCCAGATACTGTCTGGCCGTGCTGACGGCGGCGCGGGCCCTGAGCAGGTTGTCCCACGAGGGACTGCACACATACTGCTGCGCATATTCCATGGCCCACAGCATATCGCCGCACAGCTGTTCCCTGAGGAAAACAACATTCAGCCAGTCGTCCAGCACCCTCGATGCGGCGTCGCCGTCTCTGAAACGAAACGGCAGCGTACCCCTTGCGCTGTTAAGCGGATTTTCATTCGGCTGTTCCCACAGATTGATGTCATAATGGCCTGCGCCATCCAGCAGGACGATGAACCTTGCCGCCTGAAGATTGCGCCGGGCGATCATCTCATCCAGTATTTTGTGTTTTTCTCTGAGCTGTGCGCGGTCAGCCTGCGCCGTCACAAAGAATTTGCGGTCGACCCTGCCCTGGGTGAGCGTTGAAAAAAACGCATCTGTGATATGCGGGTCGCACACCAGATGATATTTCACCTCGGCGATCTGCGCGTCTGCCCCGATCAGGCTCAGCAGCGCCCCGGCCGCCTGCGCGCCATGGGTTTGCCGCGCCTGATCGTCCTCCATCACGAAGGTGAGCCCGTTTATATAATAGGCGTATTCAGCCCGTATGTCGCCTGCAAAGGTGAATACGTCGCGGCTGAGGTCCGCATCCAGCTTTTCATATGACCACGGAATGACCGTGCCGCCGCTTTGCAGCAGGGTATCCCGGTTTTGCAGATGGGCCATCATTCTGTCATTGTTCTCATGCTGCTGCATCTCATAGTTGTAGATCTGCAGCTCCGTCGCATAATTTTGCGGCTGCTCCATAGCGCATTGCGCCAGCCGGCGCATGGTGTCGAACTGTTTGACCGAAAGGGTATAGCTGTCATGGAGCCTTCTGAACAGCTCCTCCGAAGCGTATTCATCATACGGCCTGTTCGTCACCGCCTGCACCACGCACCACAGCGCGACCAGCGCCGCCGCCAGCACAGCGGCTGCGCGCGTGCGCTTGTAATGGCGAATGATCCTGACGTTTTGCCGCTGCATTTGCAGCAGATGCTCCCAAATGATCTGGTGAAAAACATGGTACCGGCCGTGCTCATCGCGCACCAGCAGGCCCAGGCGTTTCCACAGCAGGTCATCCACCACAATGCCATACCAGTCGTCTGCGCTCTGCGCCGCGCCGCGAATGTCCCTGCCGTGGCCGATCCACTCGCTGCACAGCTTGCCAAGCGCCGGCAGCCAGGTCAGCTGCCAGCATTGTTTGACGACCGTCAGCAGGGCTTTTTTGTCCGGCACGCCCTTTTGCATGGCCTGCGCAATGGCGGGCAGCACCAGGCGGATCGCCGCGTCGATTAGAAACCGACGACCCTGTATGTCGGGCATTTCCTGCATTTCCTTATCCATCAGCGTCTGCAGATAGGCGTCCAGCAGCTGGGCCTGCGTGCTGAGGGCAAACTGCTGCTGCATCTGCGCCGAGGCGATGAAGATGGACAGCATCATCGGCGTTTGCAAAAGGATGCGCATTTCATCGCTGCGGGGCGGCATTACCCCGTGAAGGGACAGCGCCTCTTCCACGTCCTGCTCATACAGGGGCGCAAGGCTGGCCGTACGCAGCGCCAGCGCGCTTTCGGCGCTGCGGCTGGTGAGCAGGATGCGCACGCCGTCCAGCCGGGCCAGCTCGTTGATCTCGCGAACCAGCGCGTCGGCGGGGCCCTGCAGCTCATTAAGCCCGTCCAGCAGCAGACACAGCGCCGGTTTGCCGCTGGCAAGGGGTTTTTCCATCAGGCGGCGCAGCTTTTGCATGGCCTCCTGATGACTGTGGGTATGCAGCCGCTGCAGCAGCCAGTCGCAAATAGGGCGCGCCGCGCCCGGCGTGCAGCTGTACAGCGGCAAATACACCATGGCGGGCTCGGCGGACGAATAGCGCCGGGCTGCCAGCCCGGCCGTGCGCAAAAGCGCGGTGGTTTTGCCCATGCCGCCGGGGGCGGTGAACAGGGTGCTGCGCCCGTCTGGCCCCGTAAGCCAGCCGATAAACTTTTCCAGCGTGCCGCCAGACTGCGCATGCTCCACGCGGGAGGGGTACAGGCTGGCTTCATCCCTGAGGTAGCGCAGGGCAGGGTTTTGCCGGATGGACTGTTCCACCATCCGTCTGCCTGCCTCCCACAGCGCGGCATGGGTAACGCCCATGCCGTCGACACGGTCCAGCAGCTCCAAAAAGGCCGAACGCATCTGTTCAATATTCTGAAAACGGTTTTTGATGTTGGTGCGCAGGGCGCGTGTAAGAATGTGCTCCACCTGCGCGCTCACCGTCTGCGGTTGGCCGCTGAGGCAGTCAAAGCCGGTGTAGGCAGGCTTTGCGCCCTCGTGCGTGCTGCTGATGGGCTGGCCGGCAAGGTAACGGTAAAACACCGCCGCCACCGAAAAAAGATCGCTGGTGACGCCAATGCTTTTAGGATTGTTGATCTTGACCTCCGGCGACACATAGCCGGGCTTGATGCTTCTGAATTCGTCTCTTTTTTTGCGCTCGTTTGGGTCGACGGGCATGACGGTGTTGAAGTCGATAAGAATGACCTGCTCATGCGGGCCTTCGCCTGTGATGAGAATGTTGTCCGGCGCAATGTCCAGGTGCAGCAGGCCGTTTGAATGAAAGCCCTCCAGCGCATGCAGAAGCGCAAGCATGTGCTGCGTAAGCCGCCGAATGTCCGGCGCATGGGTTTCATACTCCTCTTCCAGGCTGCGCCCACCGCTGAAGGCAAGCACGGTATACAGCGTCGACCCATAGGAAAAGGTGTTGATATTCAGGTTTGCGCCCATGCCAGGCTGCTTTTGCTGCAGGGCCAAATGGGCCTCGTTGCCCATTTGAAAGCTTTTTTGGTGAATATCAAAAGCCTCCGCCGCCGAAGGATCGCGGCACACAATGTGCCCGTCCTGCGCGCGGAAGATGCCGCTGTGCCTGGGAAAAAGCTCCTTAACCACAACCAGATGCTTTTGGCCGCTCGTCTGGTCGGGGTAGGAGCCTGTGTATACCACGGCGTTGGAGCCGCGGCCTATTTCTTTCAGCCCGCTGACGGGCATTCCATCAAAGGGCAGTATCGTTCCCTCTTCGAGGGCCTGTCTGTTGTCTTTGTGCATAACCATCCTCCATTCCCTGTTGAGCCGTTTCAAAAACCGGCACAACAAGGATGTATGAGGTTTGTTCTTTTTTGGCCCGACCGTTCCGTTTTTGGGCGCTTATGCCTCAAAGGGCGAATCGTCGCCGGCCAGCAGCTTCACAAAGCGTTCCAGCGTTTCGTCGGTGGTGAGCGCGTCGGGGTTTTCTTCTTCGTCGTCCGAATCGGCAGCCAGGCAATAGATGACCATCCAGTCAAAGGGGTGCAGCGGGTCCAGCGGGGCAAAGCCGCAGGTCTGCAGCGTGGCGGTCAGTTCGGTGAACAGCGACTGATAGTCAAAGTCGTACGGGCTGTCATCGTCGTCGGCGATCCAGCTTTTCTTTTCATAACGGGTGGCCAGAAACAGCAGCACCAGCACCGCGCGGCTCACGTCGCGCTTGCGGCGGATCATCTCTTTGAGCTTGGTTTCGGTGGGCCAGAAGGCTTCGATCATCTTTCTGATCGCTTCGTTTGCAGCTGCTTTGGTTTCGTTCTTTTTTTCAGCGCGCAGATAATGCATATAGTGGTCCATGATCCACCCGGCACGCTCCGCCATCAGGCGGGTTTCCTTGTCATAGGTGTCAGACCCGGCGTCCTGCGCCAGCTTTTTCTGCACGCGCTTGGTCAGAACATCTTTGTGATCTTTTTCATCTTCTTTGCCTTTGGCAATGTACCCGCCGTTCTCCAGCGGGTCGCCGCCGATGTGCGCCACCGCGTCGCCGCTATCAAACACCATCTTCATCATGTCGCGCAGCATGCGATAGGCCTCGTTATGATATTCGCCCAACAGCGACTGGTTTTCGCGCAGATAGGTTTCCAGCTGCGCTTCATTTTGCAGCTGCATCGCCTCCTGATAAACGATCTGGGTAAACTTGGGCTCCGCGCGGGGACGGTCGTCAAGGTACTGCGGTGAAAAATGGTAGGCGGGCAGGTCCTCGGTTTTGGAATCCACCAGCCCCTTTTGGCGCAGGTTCTCCATCACCTCGCAGGTATGCGTCCACGTCCATTTCAGGTTCAGGCCGCACAGGTACACCAGTTCAGACGGGGTGCGCCAGTGCGGGGGCTGGCCAAAGCGGGTGGGATGGCCCGAAAGGCGCGACATCAGCAGGCTGATGATATGCGCGTCGCCCCCCTCGTCTCTGCTTTTGGGCGACAGCCCCAGCGCAAAGCACAGCTTGTAAATGCTGGTTTTATTGGGCTTGGTGCGGTTTTTGATCCAGTTATTCACCACTCTGCGGTGGGAATCCGGCTCGACGATCGCGTCGGTTTTTTCCATGATTTCCCGCAGGTACAGCTTGAATTCCTTTGAATTTTGGCCTTCCGCCCTGTCGACATAAGCGGCAAGGGTTTTTTCAAAAGGACGCACACAGGCGGTTTTCTTCAGTTCCTCAATCGCCTCTTCAATGGTAAACAAATGCTGAGAAGCGTTGTTAAAGTAAATCAGGGTGTCACCCATTACGGCTCCTCCTTTGTTTGGTTGTCGTCGGTCGTTCTTGCTTTATTTCCCAATATTATAGCCAAACCAACACAGGAATGCAATGTAAAAAAGCGGAACGGTTCCACGAAAAATGAAACGGCATATTCCAGAATAAAGCCATCAAAAGTTTTTCTTTTGATGAATCACACCCCGAAAGGAGATCGATCGTATGTTTGTGACTCCCGCAATCATGTTTGCCGCCGGTGCAACGGAGGTAGCGGCCGAGGTTGCCGCCGAAGTGGTCGAGGCGGCCGGCGTTGCCGCCGAGGTTGCTGAAGGCGCCGAGGCAGCCGAGGGCGCCCTCCAAACCCTGGAAGCGGTGCAGCTTGAATCCCCCTTCAGTCCCTTTGATACCGAGCTTGTCAACAAGAGCTGGCTTGACTCAAACATTCTCGAAATGACCGCCCCTTCGCTTCAGGAGGCCGCCGAAGTGCAGAAGCTGACCCCCAAGCAGCATCTGGATGCCGCCCGCAAATGGATCGTGGAAGTCAACCCCGATCGCCCTCAGCACATGGAGTTGATAGCTCCGGAGCAGTACAACTGGGGCTGCTGTGCATTGCAGGTTGAACAAAACCTGCTTGCGACCGAAACCAATGCCGTATCCCTGTCTGATTACAAATTCCGAGTGCCCTACGGCCAGAGCTCTGAAACCATCCGCAGCCTTAACTCTGCCGAAGATCTTGCAAAAGCTCTTGGTCGCAAGGCCGTCCCTATCGAAACGGATCAGGTTGTTTCCGTGATGCAGAAGCTGGGCCCCGGTTCCCATGTGGTAGCAGGCGTCACCAACAAGCATAAAGCCCGTGCTGACTGCTGGGTCAACCTGTTTTACGACGGCGAGAAGATCTACACCCTCAACGGTCACAAGGGCTTCATTGCTGAAGGCCTGCTGCAGTATCCCAAGAATGAAGACAAGTGGATCATTCTGCTGTAAAAGGAGGCAACAGCATGCATATTGTGATCAGCCTTAAGATGAAGGAAGACGCCCTGAATGCCCTGCTGAAAAAGCTGGGCATTCCCCCTCACACTCCCCGCACCGTTCTTTCCGCCGCACGTTCCTTTCTGGACCTGAAGCAGGAAGACCGCGTGCTGTTTCTCACCGACCTGTCCTCCGGCGGCATGGCCTACCAGCTGGACCTGATTGAGCAAAACCCCGGTGTAAGCGAGTGGGTGGTGCTGTCGCCCGACACAGAGTGCGACGCGCTCAACGATTTCCGCACCCGCCTGACCACCCTGAGCCGCGTGGTGCTGTGCGCCACCGAAGAGGCCGCCGCTTCCGCGTTTTCCCACAGCGCGCCCGTGCCCCGCACCTGCCTGATCGTGAGCCTCAACCCTCACGCAGACGCCCAGGGCCTGTACGACCTGCTGCACCAGCAGCGCCCCCTGTGGCAGATGACCCTCTCAAACGCCCTGCCCGATGAAAAGCAGCTGCTTGAAACCGGCTGCGTGATTCTGGCAGGCGAACAGCCCGACGACTTTTCCCATTTGACCCTTCCTGCCGACTTCAAGCCCATTCTGGTTTTGACCGGCATGGAGCATAACCCCCGCCGTTTCGGCGACCCGGCCGCTGTTTACAAGCAGGTGTGCACGGCCGCCGGGCTCAGCTGGTCCTTCGCCGTGATGAAGGACCGCATCTACCTTGTCAGCCTGCCATACGAGCGCTGGCGCATGCAGTACCAGGACGGCTCCTGCAGCGCCCTCATGAACGAAGAAACCTTCGTCATGTGGGACGAATGGAACCTGCCCGCCCCGCACAGCCAGTACACGCCCGAAGGCATTTTCCGTTTCCTGCGCCAGTTTGACGGCTGCAGCCAGCTGCAGCGCACCCACCTGTCCGACTATGTAACATAAACCCAAAAGGAGGCCTTCAAATGAAGAACCCTGCCCTCACCCCTCAGTTTCTGGCCAATGCTGCCGAAGCATCCATCCACAGCTGCCGCACCCAGCTGAGCCTGGACGCCGACCGTTTTAACGCTTTTGTCCCCCATCTGGCCGCCGTGAAGGATTTTCAACAGGCTGCCAAGGCTGTGTGCGGCCGTGCAGGCGCCAATGAGGTGCTCATCGCATGGCTGGCGGACATGAGCTGCGGCAAGTCCACCACCATCAACGCCGTTATGGGCTATCCCCTGCTGCCCGTCGCCAAGAAGGCGACCTCCTCCTGCCCCATCGAAATTCGCTGCGGCAAGCCCCGTCTGCAGGTGTTCGCCTACCAGCTGGACGAGTCCTCCTCCGCTTTGGAGGGCGACACCCTGTTCACCTTTGACGAGTCTCACCCCCTCACCCCCGGCACCGTGAACAGCCTGCTCAAGTATGTGCTGCGCATGACCCAGGAGGACGTGCTGCGCTGTGAGAACCTGCACTATGTGGGCGGCGTGGAGGACGCGCTGCTGGAGGATCCCAAGCTCATCTGCCGCGACCCGCTTCGCGTGATGCAGCTGTGCCTGGTGGTGCTCAACGCCTACATCGGTCAGGACAACGACGCCCTTCGCCAGCAGCGCGAGGAGCTCATTGCCCAGCGCAATCAGCTGATGAGCAACGTGTTTGGCATCCACGACCCCAGCATGGCCTACGGCGTGCATGTGTGGCTGGAGTCCGACGCGCTGGTGGGCGGCACCGTTCTGGTGGACCTGCCCGGCCTTGGCTCCGACAGTCTGCTGCACACCGCAGTCACCAAGCACTACACCCAGCGCGTGGACGCATTCGTGCTGTCCTTTGACGCCGGCGCCCTTGTCAACAAGGTCAACGACGCCCTGCAGCCCGTGCTGCAGCAGGAGAAGATGCGCCTTTCCGGCAAGGATTCCCGCTTCATCGTGCTGCTCAACAAGTGCGACCTGTCCTACGAGCAGGACCCCGACTTCTACGCCGACGATCTGGCCAAGGCCGCCCGCGACATCCACCCCCTGCTCAGCGGCATCGAGACCGGCCGCATCTACCCCTTCTCCGCCCGCTACGGCGAGTACCGCATGCTGGCTCACGGCATTGCACCTCAGAACACCTTCAAGGGCCGCAAGCTCAAGCGCATCAGCCCCACCGTCACTGACGACCAGCTGCGCGCCGCGCTGTATGCCGACTATAACACCGAATTTTCCTATCGCGACAGCACTCTGGGCGTCAGCGTGACGGGCAGCACCAAGTCCTTCATCGAGGAGGTCATCGCCGGCCGCGCGCCGCAGGTGGCTTTCCTCAACGCTTTTGGCACCATGAGCGAAACGGTCGCCTGCTACAGCACTCTGCTTGCCGCAGCCCGCATGCAGCTTTCGCTGCTGCAGCTGCAGCTGCACTGCGGCGACGACCTGATGAACGACCTGCTGGGTCAAATCATTCAGGCGCTTGAGGGCATGAAGAAGCAGTTTCACATTGCTTTGACCAGTGCCCGCAAGGTTCGCGCCAGTCATGTTCAGGACCTGAACGACACCCTGGACAATGTCATGCAGACCTATCAGCAAAGCCTGCGAAACGCCCAGACCACCATGAACGATGACACGAAGAAGCTGCTGCTCACCATGAAGAGCAACCTCTTTGGCGATTGCATCATCGAGGGCAAGCGCTGCAAGCGAGCCAAGAATGCCGAGTCTTTCGAACAGCTCATCAATCGTCTGGAGAATTTCGACCTTAAACCCTATCTTGAAACCGGTGACAAGCAGCTCAAGGACGCGCTTCGCCGCGCGCGCAACAGCCTGTCCCAGTTCGTCAAGGATCTGTATTCGCTGTTTGCCAAGCACACCAGCAGCTGCCGCGCTGAGATGGATGTGGCCTACGCCAACTTCATGCACCAGCCTCATGCTGCCTCCATGCCCGACGACATGCGCCAGGTGTTTGACGACTGCTTTGCCCAGACCTGCGACAGCATTGAGAGTTACCTCAATCTGGTCAGCGAAGAGCTGCTCAGCGCCATCCGTTATGATACCTCGCTGGACGACGTCATCAACGACACCATCACCGACCTGCCCGACTTTCTTCACTCCATCAACAACTTTTACCACGACAAATGCACCGGCTACGTCACCGCCCTGCGTGGCAGCACCATCCTGCGCGGCCGCAGCACGCTCAACATCGACAAGATGCTTGCCGACATCGACAAGCCCTTCGTCAGCGACTCAGAAAACCACCAGCAGTTCCAGAAGCTGGAACGCATGCTCACCGCCACCCATGTTTCCAGCAGCCACATATCCCGCTTCAACGCAAAGTTCAACACCCTCATGAACAACTATGAAGTTCAGCTGTCTCAAAAACTGGACAACATTCTGCCCATGCTCGAGCAGGACCTGCACGGCCAGTTCACCTCCACCGGCGCCCACATCGCCAAGCACGCTGCACAGCTCAACCAGCTGGCCCTTGACGCCGCCAAGTCGCTCAAGCAGCTTTGCGAAAAGACCTCGCACACCATGCAGGCCTGCGACATTGCCGCATCCGTGACCTGGTGCAAGGACGCCGGCAAGGAAGTGAAGGACAAGCTGATCCGCTGCCTGGCCGACTGGAACACCCTGGCCCACGACGCGGCCGAGCTGATTTCTTCCCATTAACCGCCAAACATCACGAATGGAGGCTTCCTCACATGAAGAACACCATGATTCATCATTTGCTGGCCGATGAGCAGGCGCTTCGCCTGGACGGCCTGCAGTCCCCCGCCAGCCTTGCAGGCCTCGAAGCCGCCGCCGTCCATGACGCCCAGTGCCTGCCCCGTCAGGCCGCCGGCAGCCTGAAGCTGTTTGGCGTGAGCAAGCTGGGCTTCCCCAGCCGCGACCGCGCCGCCTTTGACAGCCAGCGCCAGCAGGCTCTCACCCTTGCCGGCGTGCTGTGCGCCGGTCAGCAGCCCTTTAGCCTCGGCTTTCACAG
Organism: Clostridia bacterium; assembly: GCA_017473345.1. Lineage (GTDB taxonomy): Bacteria > Bacillota > Clostridia > Christensenellales > Aristaeellaceae > Limiplasma. The sequence goes on from JAFULL010000023.1 coordinate 10,510, forward strand.
CCAGCAGGGCGGCGAAGGCGCGTTTGTTGTGGGCATTTCCCCCAACCTGACCGACGCCTACGCCAGCAGCTGCCTGCGCTCGGTGTTTGGCATTGCCCGCATGCAGCCCCTCGCCAGCCCCCGTTCTCTGCGCTTTACCAGCTGGTGTTCCGGCGCGCCCCTGCCCGCCGCAAACGAGCCTCCCCAGCCTGTCGCATGGCTTGACGGCCTTGCACGCGCCGCTGTGGGCCGCGACTGTCACGTGCAGATGACCTTTGCCCCGCTGGACGACCGCTGGCTCGCCAACGCCATGAGCGACCTCGCCAGCCAGCTCAACCACCTGCTGCCCTGGCAGGAGAAGGCCCATCAGCTGGCGCTGTCCACCGGCGAATCCTCGGCGCACAGCGACGGTCTGGTGCCGGGCGTCAAGCGCGGCATCGTCGGCGGCACCACCCAAAACCCCGATTCACACACCACCTCGCTCAGCTGCGACGTGCGCCTGTTCAGCAGCAGCACCCAGTCTGTGTGCGACCTGCTGCGCCAGCGCCTTGAGCAGTATCAGTGCATGCGCACCGGCGGCGGCTGGTCCGTTTCCCTCAGCGTAAGCGCCGACGACGCGCTGCTGCTTGAACA
>JAFULL010000006.1 GCA_017473345.1 Clostridia bacterium
GGCTATCTGCTGGGCGACGCGGGCAGCGGCTACACCCTGGCCCGGGAGGGCCTGCTGGCCGTGATTGACGCATCGGAGGGCACGGGCCCCGACACGCCGCTGGTTTCAGACGCGCTCACCTTTTTTGACGCGGCGGCTCCGCGCGCGCTGATCGACCGCATCTACGCCCCGCAGACCACCCCCGACAAGCTGGCCGGCTTCGCCCGCTGCGTGCTGGCCCGGGCCGAAAGCGGGGACGCGGTGGCTTTGGACATCGTTGAGAAAAACATGGCGCGGCTGGCGCGCAGCACCGCGCAGCTGATCGCCGCCGATCCCAAAGCCGGACGGGTCGGGCTCTACGGCGGCATTTTTGAGCACAGCCCGCTGGCCCGCACGCTCTTTGCCCAGACCCTCAGCGCCCTTGCGCCCAAGGCGGAGATCTGTTCGCTGGACTATCCGCCGGAGCTGGGCGCGCTGATTCACCTGTTTGAAAAGCGCGGCATGCTCACCCCGGACGTGCTTGCCAGAATGAAAACCACCTATGAGGAGATGCGAAAATGAGTGCCACGACCACCTATTTCAACAATCTGACGGCGCTGCTTGAGCGCACGCTTCAAACCCAGCAGGCCGGCATGGAGGAAGCGGCGCGCCGCATTGCGGACTGCTTCCGTCAGGGCGGCATGCTTTACACCTTCGGCACCGGCCACGGCCATCTGCTGGCGCTGGAAATTTTCTACCGCGCGGGCGGCATGGCGCGGGTGTGCCCCATTCTGGATGAAAAGCTGATGCTGCACGTGTCCGCCGCCAAATCCACCCTGGAGGAGCGCGACGAGGGCTGGCTGCCCATCCTGCTTGAAAAGTATCCCATCAAGGCGGGCGATGTGCTGCTTGACATGTCCATCTCCGGCCGCTACGCCGTGCCCGTGCTGCTGGCCATGGAAGCCAGAAAGCGCGGCGCGTATGTGATCGCGCTCACCAGCCTTCAGCACACGCAGGCCGTGACCAGCCGCAACCGGCTGAACCTGCGCCTGTTCGAGGCCGCTGATCTGGTGCTGGACAACGGCGGCGTGCTGGGCGACGCCAGCTGGCAGGCCGCCGACGGCTCCATGGTCGGCCCGACCTCCACAGCGGTGGGCGCGGCGATGCTGCAGTCCATCGTCTGCCGCGTCAAGGAGCTTTCGCTGGAGGAAGGCTTTGAGGCGGACTACTTCAAGTCCAGCAACGTCGACGGCGGCGACGAATGGAACGACCGCCTGATTGAAAAATACGCAAGCCAGATTCCCGGACTGAAATAAAAGGAGGCGCATCCGCATGCGCGCAGGTTTCGGCAAATCCGATCTCACCCCGCCCCTTGGCGTGGAGCTCACCGGCTACGGCTACTATATCAACCGTCTCGCCCAAAGCGTGCAGGATCCGCTGTACGCGCGCGCCATTTTCGTGGAAACAGACGACGACCGCCTGCTTCTGATCAGCTGCGAGCTGCTGGGCCTCAACCGCCATATCTGCGCCGACGTGGCCGCCTATGCCGCGCGCTATGGCGTGAAGCCTGAGAATTTCATCATCGTCAGCGTCCATACCCACACCGGCCCCTCGGTCAAGTACCACGAGGGCTGCGGCTACGTGGATGCGGACTACGAAGCCACCGTGGCGGGCCGCATCTGCAGGGCCGTCGACGCGGCGTATGCCGATCTGGCCGAAGTGACCGGCCTTTCCCATGTGTCCCTGCCGCTGGAGGGCGATTACATCTACAACCGCGCCAACCCCGACGGCCCCGTTGACCGCACGGTGCGCGGCTTCATCCTCGATCGCGCGGACAAAAAGCCCATCGCCGCCGTCAGCGCAGCCTGCCACTGTGTGTTCCGCAGGATTTCCACTGCGATCAGCGCCGATCTTGCGGGTGAAGTGAACGCCTTCATGGCTGACAAGGGCTATGAAAGCCTGTTCCTGAACGGCCTGTGCGGAGACATCGACCCGTGGAAGCCCACGCCCGAACGCACCACCGAATGCGCAAAGCTCATCACCGACACCTTTATGTCCGGCCAGACGGCGCTTCCGCTCACGCTGAAAACCGGCGCGATTCCCTTCACCCTGCGCCTGACCCCCGTTACGGCGGACGATATCCGTTCCGCCGCAGCGACTGCCGTTCAGGCCGCCGGCGGTGCGGACAAGCCCGCTGCCAGAGTCGCGCTGATCTGGGAGAAGGAAATGCTCGAAAAGCTCGACCGCCTCATCCCCGAAGAGCCCATCTCGGTGAAGTATGCGGTTCTGGGCGGTCTGCCGGTGATCGCGCTGCCGTTTGAGGGCTTCACGCTGATCGGCATGGAGATCCGCGAAAAGCTCAACCGCACCGACGCGCTCACCCTTGGCTGCGCCGAGGAGCTGCTGGGCTATCTGCCCACCCGCGACGATATCAACCGCGGCGCTTATGCCGCGCTGGAATCCACCTTCCTGTACAAACGCCTCCCCGTCGTTCCCGGCGAGGCCGAACGTCTGGGCGAGGAAATGGGAAAGGAGCTGAAGAAGGTCCTTGAAAACCATTGACCAATCGACCATCCGCAAACAGAATGTGCGGCGGATTCTCGACCTGCTGTCCAACACGCCGGAGATGACCCGAAACGCGCTGGCTGAGCAGACCGGCCTGAGCCTGATGACGGTATCCAACCTCGTGGACCTGCTCAAAAGCCATGAAGTGCTCTCCTTTACCACCGTGGCGCACACGGGCCCCCGCGCTTCCGGACGCAAGGCGGAGATCCTGACGCTGTCCAGCGAGAAGCATGCGTGGCTGGTGCTGGAAATCAACAGCCAGAGCCTGCGCTTTACGCTTCTGGGCTTTGACCAGAAGCTGCTGGACAAGGGCTGTTTCCTGATTGAAGGCTCGGAGGACGATTTCGTAAGCCAGTTAAGCCTCGTCGCCGGTCAGCTGCGCGACCGCATCGCCGCGCCTTTGGGCAGCCGCAACCTGCTGGGCGTTGCCATCATCACCCCCGACTCCTACAACAAGGACAGCGACACCCTGCTTTGCTATCATCTGCCGCAGAAGCTGAGCTACTTCCAGCTCAAAAAGCTCCTGCACGATAACCTCGGCCCCTACCACTACATCGCCGACAAGAACGTGAAATATGCCGTGCGCGCGTTCTCCATCCTGCTGGAGCACGCCGAATACCCGCTGTTCTACTTCCTGTGCATCGGCGAGGTGCTGGGCGGCGCCGTGGTGCACAACGACTCCCTGCTCTACGGCCGCAACCATTCCTTCGGCGACGCGAGGCTGTTCCACGACAAAAACGGCATTTCCTACGACAGCCAGCTTTCGCTCAGCGCTTTCGCCCGCGAACTCGGGCTGAGCGACGTGAGCTACGACGCCCTCAGCGCAGCCGCTGCAGGCGACCCCGACCGCTACTGGGCGGTGCTTGAGCGCTTTGCCGACAAAACCGCCGAGCTCATGGCCGAGCTGGTGTGCTGCTTCGACCCCGACCACACCGTGATCGAATGCCGCTACGCCCATCCCTTTGCCGAGCGCTATCTGAACATGCTGCGCGAAGGCCTCGCCCGCCGCATGGCAGATACAGGCCGCATCCTCCCCGATTTCTCGCTGGTGCCCGTCAGCCCCAGCATCATCCTGTCCGGCGCAGTGCACGCGCTGCAGCTGGAATGGATCGAACAGATTATCAGCTAAAAAAGCAACGCTCCTGCGAAATACTCGCAGGAGCGTTGCTTTGGACTGTCGATAAACCCTTCGGGGTGTTGTCAGAGGGGCCGCTGACTTTTGTTCGTATCGACCGGCTGACCTGCGGTCGGCATATGTACCGGTTCAATCGCCGTGCGCAGCACCTGGTCTACCAGATAAACGGAATCATCCGCCAGCGCACCCTGCGCCGGTAATCGGCATATCCGGCCAGTTCCCGCAGGAGCAGTTTTTCCTCCTCCTGAATGCGGTACGCCATCGCCAGGGGAAACAAAAGCATCACCGCAAAGCCAATCCATGAGCCCAGCACCAGCGGAATGGCCAGAAACAGCGCCGACGCGGCCATGTACATGGGATGACGAACCACGCCGTACAGCCCCGTATCCACCAGCTGCTGGCCTTCCTGCACCTTGACCGTGCGCGACACCCATGCGTTTTCCCGCATGACCTCGCCGTAAAGCCCATATGCCGCCAGCTGCAAAACCGCCGCGACGCCCATCAGCCAGCCCGGCACGCGCGTGAAGCCCAAGCGGAAGTCCACGGCACTGAGAATCATTGACCCGAAGATCACAAGCGCCGTCAGCCCCATCACGCCCTGCTGCGACTTCTGCTTCTCGCGCCCGTTCAGCCGCTCACGAAGCAAGTCCGGCGAGCGCACAAACAGCACAGTGCCCAGAACCAGCATCGGAATGAACAACAGCGCCAGAAACAGCCATGCGCCCGGATAATTCATGGTACCAGCGGGCAGAAACAGCATCAGCGCGCACAGCGCAAACCCGCATACAAATGCCAGAAAGGCTCTTAACAGCAGTTTCATTTATGCCTCCTGATCGCCAATGGAGTCCTTCACAGTAACCAGCACCTTGCGCTCGTAGCAGCTGAACACATCGTCCACCAGCGCGTGGTCGGGCTTGGGCGTCACAAGGCTCACCACGGGCACGATGATCAGTCCCGAAATCATGCAGAAAGCGCCTGCGTTGATGGGACTCTGAAGAATCGCCGGGAACATGCCCTTGGCCACGATGTTGGCAAGCATGACCACGGTGGAAAAGACGAAGCTGGCCCAGACGCTTGCCCTGGTGGCGCGCTTCCAGTAGAGACCATAGAGGAAGGGAGCCAGGAACGCACCGGCCAGAGCGCCCCAGCTGACGCCCATGAGCTGCGCGATAAAGGTGACGCTGGACCTGTACTGGACAATGGCCAGCACCACGGAAACGGCAATGAACACCACGATGAGCAACCGCATGATGAGCAGCTGCCTCTTTTCTTCCAGATCCTTGACAATGGCGCCCTTGATGAAGTCCAGCGTCAGCGTGGAAGCCGAAGTAAGCACCAGCGAGGACAGCGTGGACATGGAGGCCGACAGCACCAGAATGACCACAACCGCAATCAGGAAGGTGGACAGTCCGGACAGCATGGTGGGCACAACGCTGTCGAATCCGTTGGCCGCAATGTCGATCTGCGCGGAGAACAGGCGTCCGAAGCCGCCCAGGAAGTAGCAGCCGCCGGCTACGATCAGCGCAAACACGGTGGAAATAATCATGCCCTTGTTGATGGCCTGTTCGGACTTGATGGCATAGAACTTCTGCACCATCTGCGGCAGACCCCACGTGCCCAGCGAGGTAAGCACGACCACGCCCAGCAGATTCACCGGATCGGGGCCAAAGAAGGATGCAAACACGCCGGGGGTGGCGGACACGACAGGATCGCTGACCTGACCGAGCTTATGGAGCGCTTCGAGGAAGCCGCCCTGTCCCTTGAGCACCGCGCCGATCACGGCAATGATGCCCACAATCATGATGATGCCCTGAACGAAGTCATTGATGGCGGTAGCCATGTATCCGCCGGCAATGACGTAGA
>JAFULL010000024.1 GCA_017473345.1 Clostridia bacterium
GGCAGGCTGGGCCGCGGGCGCTTCCTGCACAGGCTCGCTCACAGGCGCGGGGCGCTGGAAGGCAGAGGGCTGCTGCACGCTGGTACGGCGGTTGACCATCTGCACGTTCACGGGGCGCGCCACGCGGGTGGGGGCGTCATCGCCCTGAGCCATGAAGTCGGCGCCGTCGGAATACAGCGGTACGCCGCCCTGCTGCATCTGTGCGCCCAGCTGTGCAGGCGCATCGGTGAGGAAGCTCTCATCGGGCTGATTGGCATACAGCTGATTGTTGGGTCTCTGCTGGTTGCGGTAGTAATCGCTCAAAGTTGTGCACTCCTTATCCTTGGTTGCATCACATGGGAAACGGACTCATCCGTTTTGCATCTTTTGGGGAAAAGGCATACTTGGCTAACGTATACCATCATCTATTATACCAATAATCCGCAAAGTCTACAACCCCTGTTTTGGCGTCCGGCAATGTACAGTTGTAAAATGACGCGGTGCCAAATGCAGGGTTTTGGGCATCTGACGGAGAATGTTACCAAAATCCCCATGAAAATTCCCGCGTTACTGCGGAAGCAGGAGGCCATTATGCAGGATACCATTCTCGTTTTCAGCCGTTCGCGCGAGCAGGCTGTGCTGGCAGCGCGCACGCTGCGCTATCGGGAGGTCTATTGTCTGCCGGTGCCTTTTGATACCCCCGCTGCAGAAGCCCTGCGCCCCGGCGTGCGAGGCGCGGTGGTCATTTGTGAATGCGGCGGCAGTATGGACGGCTTTGATACGGCATTGCTGGACGGCAGCGTGCCGGTGCTGGCGCTGGGCGGCGCAGCGGTGTTTGTGTGTGAATACTTCGGCGGCAGCGCTGAAGAGGCTGTACCCGGGCGCGTGGCTGTGACACTGAGCATGAACGACGATACGCTTTTTGAAGGCATCGACCCGGGCGAGCGCATGCTGCCCGCGCCGTCGGCCCTGAACCTTCCGGAGGCGCTTAAACCCATCGCCACAGCCACCGAACAGGTGATCGGTTTTCAGCACACGCAGCTGCCGCTGTATGCGCTGCAGTACCCCATCGAGCGCAACGACCCCGATTCAGCTCAGCTTTTGTTCAACTTTGCCAGCGCTGTGTGCGGCATGCAGCCTGAGTGGACGGAGGACGCCAACATCGACCGCGCCATTGAGCACATCCGCGAGTGCGCGCCGGAAGGCCGCGTGCTGTGTGCCGTGTCCGGCGGCGTGGACAGCGCCGTGTGCGCCAGGCTGACCAGCATGGCGGTCGGCGACCGGCTTTTGTGCGTGTTCATCGATACCGGCCTGTTCCGCGAAGGCGAGCCTGAAACCGTAGCCGAAACTTTCCGCTCGGAGATCGGCATCGAAGTTGAAAGGGTCGACGCGCATGAATCCTTCCTGCGTGCGCTCAGCGGCGTGACCTCGCCGCGCGACAAGGAGCGCATCGCCTCGCAGCTGATGACGCAGGTGCTCATCAAGCAGTTCATGCACGAGCCGGACATTCAGACCATCGTGATGGGCACCAACCTCACCGATACCCTGTTTGAAACCGGCCGCACGGCGGATATCACCGCCGGCAGCCGCACCATCCGCGTATGCGAGCCCATCCGCAGCCTTTTCAAGGACGAAGTGCGCCGCATTGCCGGCAGGCTTTCGCTGCCTGCCGTGATCACCGGCCGTCAGCCCTTCCCCTCCAGCGGTCTGGCCCTGCGCGTGATGACCAATGTCACCGCCGAGCGGCTGCAGCTTTTGCGCAAGGCGGATATGCTGCTGCGCACCGAGATCCTTGAAGGCGGCCACGACCGCCGCCTGTGGCAGTTCTACGCCACCCTTTCTGAAAATCCCGATTCGCCTGGCGGATATGCCGTGTGTCTGCGTGCCACACAGACGGCGCAGGGCGGCGCGGTGGCAGCCCGCCTGCCCTATGACCTGCTGGAGCGCACGACCGAAAAGATCCTTGCCGAGGTTCCCGGCGCGGCGCGCGTGGTGTATGACCTCACCCCCAGCGCCCACTACGGCGAGCTGGAATAAGTCCCATTTCATCCAACGAAGGGATGTGCACATTTCATGCTGATCTGCGATACCCATGCCGATACCCTTTGCGCCCGCACCAAGCACTGGAATGACGGCGTCTATGACGTGCGCCGTGAATGGCTGATGCAGCCCGAACATACCCGCGTACAGGCAATGGCCCTGTTCATTCCGCCCAAGGGCATGGAACAGACCCCCACCATCGTTGACGAACAGCTGGAAGAACTCAAGCGCATGAAGGCCGAGGGTTTTCACCAGATCCGCACGGTGGATGAGGCGCTGCCCGGCCAGCCCAACATTATGCTCACCATTGAAGGCGGCGAGGCCTTCGGCGACCGGGTGGAGGGCGTTGACGAGATGGCTGCGCAGGGCGTGCGCCTGGCGGCCCTTACCTGGAACACCCCCAATGCGCTGGGGCAGCCCGCGCTGGTGGGCAACGACACCGGCATCAAGCCCTTCGGCTGGCAGGCCGTGCGCCGCATGCAGCAGGTGCATATGGCGGTGGACGTGTCCCATCTGAACGTTCGCGGCTTCTGGGATCTGCTGGAGCACGACGTGCGGCCCATGGCGTCGCACAGCTGCGCGTGGGCGCTTTGCCCCAACGAGCGCAACCTCACCGATGACCAGCTGCGCGCCCTGTTTGAAGTGGATGGCTTTGTGGGCGTGAACTTCTACGCCGGTTTTCTGAGTCCCGAATGCAAGGCGGACATCGACCTGCTCATCGACCACATGGCGCACATGTGCGAGCTGGGCGGCGAGCACTGCGTGGGCTTTGGCAGCGACTTTGACGGCATCGACGCCTATCCGGAAGGCCTGCGCACCGCAAACGACGTGCCGAAGCTGATCGACCGGCTGCTGGAGCGCGGCTTTGGTCAGAAGCTCACTGAGCAGATCGCTGGCCTCAACTTCAAGCGCTATCTGGAAAGTATCTGATACACAAAAACACGGCCATACGCGCCGTGTTTTTTCTTATAGAAAAGCGTATTCTTGACTTCCCTGTGCCCATACCGCTATAATGGAATATCAGGCTGCCATTTCAGGCAGTCAGACCCAATTAAGGAAGGAAACCGTCATGTTGAAAGCACATCGTTTCTGTTGCCGTGTGGCTTCCATTCTGCTGGCCGTGCTGCTGCTTGTGGAGCCGCTGGCCGTTTGGGCAGAGGAAACCAATGAAGCGCCCGTGACCCACATCGCCAAATCGACCGTTGCACTGAAGGTGCGCCGCGCTCCCAGCAAGAGCTCCACCGGCAGCGACAGCATCCCGCGCGGTTCGTATGTGTACATCATTGAATACGGCGACATGTGGTGCCGTGTGCGTACCGACCGCACCGAGGGCTATATCCTCACCCAGTACCTGACGGATATCATCGCACAGACCGATGTGCCCCAAAAGGCCGAAGAAGAGGAAAAGCCTGCCGGGCCCACCGGCGAGCTGATGCCTGGTTTCACCACCAACGAGAGCAACTTCCGCCAGGGCTATCAGGCGCATGCGCTCAACGTGGCCAACATCTATGCCGAGCCCAATGTCAGTTCGCGCATCGAGGCCACCGTGCCCACCTACAATCAGGTCATCGTGAGCGAAGTTTCCGGAGACTGGTCGCTGGTGTGCTACAAGGGCCGCCATTACGGCTACATGCTCAACTCGTCCCTGTTCAAGTGGGACCGCATCGACCCCTATGCTGGCGAGATCCCCGGGCTGGACATCTGGCCGTATCTGGCGTTTGTGAACAAGTCGGTCACGCTCTACGACCTGAAGACCAACGAAGAGCTGGTCACCGTCAACCCCGGTTCGGCCATCTGTGTTGGCGAGCCGGATGAATTTGGCCGTTATCCCCTGCCCTATCACCGTACGACCTCCTACCTGAAGGAGGAGGACATCGCGTGGAAGATCCCCACCGCAAACTGGCAGGATGCCCAGAGCGGCGACCTGCTCAGCGTGATGACTACCTTCTACCCGGTGGGCGTATCCACCCTGCAGTATCAGGGCCGCTGCTGGAATATCCGTCTGGCCTCCACGCGCATCACCGGCAGCATCCTGCAGCCCGGTCAGGATTACAACCAGTACAAGGTCATCGGCCCCTACAAAAAGAGCACCGGCTACAAGGAAGCTCCCATCATGAGCGACGACGCGCTCACCGGCTTTGGCGGCGGTACCTGCCAGGTGAACACCACCTTCTACATCGCCACCGTGCAGCTGCCCCTGCTGGTCACCCACCGCAAGGTGCACGCCAACGTGGGCATGTACTACGCCCAGCAGGGCTTTGACGCGGCCGTGGGCGGCGGCGACATCAACCTCACCATGGTCAACACCCTGCCCTATGCCATCCGCTACCAGATGTTCTTAAGCGACGGCGTGCTGACCTGCTGCATTTTCAGGGTGTAAAAAAGAACAAACAAATCCCCGGATCAAATGATCCGGGGATTTTTGTATGTTACTTCTGAATGCCGTGCTTCACGCGGTCGTGCTCTTCAGCGCACTTGGCGTTGTTCCACTTGTTCATGTTGCCCACCAGATAGCCGGTGATGCGGCGAATGCGCTCAAAGGCGTGGCTGCCTTCCGTACGGCCGCACTTGGGGCAGGTGTCGCCGATGATGCCGTTGTAGCCGCACTCGGGGTCGCGGTCAACAGGATGGTTGATGCTGCCGTAGCCGATGCCCACGTCATGCATGTGACGAACCACCTTCTCGAACGCGTCGAGGTTCTTGGTGGGGTCGCCGTCCATCTCGATGTAGGAGATGTGGCCGGCATTGGTCAGGGCATGATAGGGAGCCTCGATGGACAGCTTGTCAAACGCGCTGATGGGATAGTACACCGGCACATGGAAGCTGTTGGTGTAGTATTCGCGGTCGGTCACGCCCTCGATGGAGCCGAACTTCTGGCGGTCGATGCGCACGAAGCGGCCGCTGAGACCCTCGGCGGGAGTGGCCAGGCAGGTGTAGTTCATGCCGGTCTTCTTGCTCATTTCATCGCAGAAATTGCGCATGAAGCCGATGATTTCCAAGCCCAGGTTCTGGCTGCTGCTGTCCTCGCCGTGGTGAGTGCCGCGCAGAGCCTTGAGGGTTTCGGCCAGGCCGATGAAGCCGATGGACAGCGTGCCGTGCTTGAGCACTTCACGGATGGAATCGTTCCAGTCTAGCTTCTCAGAGTCGATCCACACGCCTTCGCCCATCAGGAAGGGGAAGTTGTAGACCTTCTTCTTGGCGACGATCTCAAAGCGCTCGTTGAGCTGCTCCACCACCAGGTTCATGGTGCGCTCCAGCTCTTCGAAGAACCAGCTGACGTCGCCCTTGGCCTTGATGGCGATGCGGGGCAGGTTGATGGAGGTAAAGCTGAGGTTGCCGCGGCGCGGGCAGATCTGACGCTCGGGATCGTAGACGTTGCCGATGACGCGAGTGCGGCAGCCCATGTAGGCGATCTCAGTCTCGGGGCAGCCTTCCTTATAATACTGCTTGTTGAAGGGAGCGTCGACGAAGCTGAAGTTGGGGAACAGCCTCTTGGCGCTGGTGCGGATGGCCAGACGGTACAGATCGTAGTTGGGCTCGCCGGGGTTGAAGTTGCAGCCTTCCTTCACGCGGAAGATCTGGATGGGGAAGATGGGGGTTTCGCCGTTGCCAAGGCCCGCCTCGGTGGCCAGCAGCACATTGCGCATGACCATGCGGCCCTCGGGAGAGGTGTCCATGCCGTAGTTGATGGAGGAGAAGGGCACCTGTGCGCCGGCGCGGCTGTTCATGGTGTTGAGGTTGTGGATGAGAGCCTCCATGGCCTGATAGGTGGCCTTGTCGGTCTCCTTCTCGGCATGCTCGCGCACAAAATCGATCACGCGGGCAGCGGCCTTTTCATCGGAAACGTGCGCCATCAGCCGGGATTTCAGCGCAGCGTCGAAGGTCTCGTCAGCAGCCAGTTCGGGCTTCAGGCCGGTAGCTTCCTCAATGTCGGCAAGCATCTTTACGGCTACGTCCTGCGCATCCGCCGTGCCGGCGATCAGTTCGAGGGCGCGGGAGAGGTTGTCGCGGAAACGCTTGAAGTAGGTCTTCTTTACGCCGGGGGCCATGCCGTAGTCGAAGTTGACCACGCTCTGGCCGCCGTGCTGGTCGTTCTGGTTGGCCTGAATGGCGATGCAGGCCAGCGCGGAATAGCTGTAAATGTCGTTGGGCTCGCGCAGCACGCCGTGACCGGTGGAGAAACCGTTGTGGAACAGGTCCAGCAGATCAATCTGGCAGCAGGTGGTGGTGAGGGTATAGAAGTCCAGATCGTGGATGTGGATGTCGCCCTCGCGGTGCGCCTTGGCAAAGCGGGGATCGAGCACGTACATCTCATAGAACTGCTTGGAGCCCTCGGAACCGAACTTGAGCATGGCGCCCATGGCGGTGTCGCCGTTGATGTTGGCGTTCTCGCGCTTGATATCGCTGTCGATGGCATCCTTATAGGCGATGTCCTCGAAGGTCTTCATCAGACGGGTGTTCATCTCGCGCACGCGGCTGCGCTCGGCACGGTAGAGAATGTAGCTCTTGGCGGAACGTACAAAGCCCTTTTCGATCAGAACGCGTTCGACGGTATCCTGAATCTGCTCCACGCCAGGCACGTCGGGCAGGTTCTCGTCGCGTTCCACCTCAGCGATGACCTGAGCGGTCAGTTCCTTGGCCGTTTCCTGCGTTTTGCGGGTACCGCTGGCCATGAAGCAGTTTTCGATGGCCTGCTCGATTTTTTCGCGCTCAAAAGGCACGACGCGTCCGTCGCGCTTACGGATGAACTTGATCATTTGTGACTCCCCTATCTGTAGTCGTTGTCTTATCATCAAGCCACTATATATTGTGGTGGCTATTTCAGCAGCTTCACCATTATATTGTGTCCGCGCGCAGAAGTCAACACTAAATGTGGGTGCGAAAATTCGACAGCATACAACATAAAGTGCCAAATCCGTGGATTTTTCTGCGTTTGCGGCGTTTTCCACATGTTTTTCCACAAAAAAATTTTTTTGAGCACACATTTTTCATGTAAAAACCCTTTTTTGAGAAAATCCTGTATTCCTTGTCACGATTGGCTTTCTGCAGCTTTCAAAGGTTTTTCCTCTGGTTTCCCACATAGAAAGCCCATGTTTTCCATGGAATTTCGTCGGTTTTCCTCACGCTTTCCACATCCAAAGTGATCTTTTCCACATTTTTAGCTGTGGAAAAGTGGAAAAACACATTTTCAGATTTTTCTCATCCATTTCTCACCAAACCATAGCCGCTTCCTCAAGCATTGCCGCCTTCGCCGTGCTATACTCATAACCGTCAACAGAACAAAGGAGGTTTCCCCCATATGAATACCAATACCAACAACTCCCGCCGCTGGTTCTCCACCCTGTACCGCACCCGCATCAAGATCCACAAGAACGATACCCCCATCCTCAACCTGTCGCTGGCCTTTGCCATCCTGGCTGTGCTGAGCGCTCCCTGGCTGGTGGTTGCGGGCTTCATTATTGCGCTGGCGCTGGGCTACCGTTTCAGCTATCAGAAAAACGCCCCGGAGTTCGACGCTGACCTCGACGAGGTCGTGCGCAGCGCCGCCCGGAACGTAAAAAATGCAGTTGATTCTGCTGCCGAAAGCAGCAGCGAAAACGCTTCTCAGGACGAGTAACCGTCCAGCAAAGTGGTCACATACCCCATGCTCTGCATGTGTTTGCGGATCTCATCCGCCTGCGGCAGCACCGCGCGCACGCAGGCATGGAAGGCCGGGGAATGATCGGCATGCAGCAGGTGGCACAGCTCGTGCACGATGACGTAGTCGATCATCTCCGGCGTGCAGTGCATCAGCGCTGCGTTCAGGCGCATTTCACCCCTGCTGTTCATGCTGCCCCAGCGCTTCTTCGCATTGCCGAGACTGAGCTTTGTGGGGTTCAGACCCGTGCGCTGGCTCCAGTACGCCACGCGCGACGGCAGATCAGCCTTCGCGCGCTGCATGCGCCACTTCTTCACATGCGCGTATGCATCGCCCGTTTTGGGCACCAGAAGGCCCGCATTTGTCTCTTTTGCGCTGTGCACGTCTGCAAGGTGCAGGGTGATCATATCGCCTAAAAAGGGCATTTGAGCGCCGTCGTACAGCACAAACGGCGCATGGCTGGTCACCAGCTGCTGCTTCTTTGCGATCCAGTCCTGCTTCTGGCGGATGAAGGCCTCAATTTCCCTCAATGGCATGCGCATTGGCGCGCGAACGACAAGCGCACCCTCCTGATCCACACAGATCGAGAGGGTGCGCCTTTTGCTGCGTATCAGCTGATAATCAGTCATAGTTCATGCCGGGGTAGAAGCAGGCCGTGCGCACGAAGGTAGCGCCGCAGCTGCTGGCCAGCGCGCGCTGCAGATCGTTGCGGCGGATGACGTCGGCCTCCACATGGGTGACGCCCTTTTCACTGAGGATCTTCATGCCAGCCGCGATAAGCGACTTGGCCAGACCCAGCCTGCGATAGTTGGGATGCACGTACAGCCCGATAAGCTTGGCCGCCTGACCGTCGCCGGTGAAGGCGATCTCGCCCACCACTTCGGGGCCGCGGCTCATGTACAGCGCGAAGAAATGCGGAAAACTCATATAGCGCTGCAGCATCTGCGGCTGCCACGCATCCAGCCGGTAGGCGTTCATGCGCTGCAAAAAGCCCTGCAGCTGCCCCGGATCGCCCAGCGGCACATAGCCCATATCATAGCCCATGGGAGCAGCAGGACGGGCATTGGGCACGCCCAGCTGCACCACGTCCAGCGCGTCGTTGGCGTCAAAGCCGCTTTCCATATAAAAGGCCATCATTTCGGTATCCTGCGGGCTTACCTGCGCAAACACGCGGGCCTTCATCTGCGGGGTCTGCTCGCGCAGCTGCTGTGCACGCGCCAGAAGCGCGCCCATCAGCATATCCCTGCCGGGGCCCTTGGAACGGATATTCATAAACAGGTTGATAGGCCTTTCAGGAAACAGGTACGGGTGATATGTATGGATCAAAAACCCATCCGCGACGGTCATATTGGCGCTGTCAGCAACATAAAAGGTGTTTTCAGTCGGCAGACCGTTCACGCTTTGCGGCGGGTGAAACAAATGCATGGATGATCATCCTTTCCCGGCCGTATGGACAGCCGTTCTCCATGATATCCACTATTTTACCCTAATTCGTCACGATATGCAAGGTGTAGAAACACAAAACGCCCGTACCGCCGAAGCGGTACGGGCGCGGGTTATGCAATCAGGAAAGATTACAGGTTGACAGCCTCGATCTTCTCTTCCTTGACGCCATGCTTCTCGGCATAGCCGGTCAGGATCAGGGTCAGAGCGCCGTCGCCGGTCACGTTGCAGGCGGTGCCGAAGCTGTCCTGGATGGCGAAGATCGCCAGCAGCAGAGCGGTGCCTTCGGGGCCAAAGCCCAGAACGCTGGTCACGATGCCCAGAGAGGCCATGACGGTGCCGCCAGGCACGCCAGGAGCGCCGATGGCGAAGATCGCCAGCAGCACGCAGAACAGGATCATGGTGCCAACAGAGGGCAGAGCGCCGGTCAGAACCAGAGACACGATCATAACGAAGAAGGTCTCAGTCAGAACGGAGCCGCACAGGTGGATGTTGGCGAACAGCGGGATGCCGAAGTCGACCATGTCCTTACGCAGGACCTTGGACTTATGAGCGCACTGCAGGGCAACAGACAGGGTAGCAGCGGAAGACATGGTGCCAACGGCGGTGATGTAAGCGGGGCCGTAGTGCTTGAAGACTTCCTTGGGGTTCTTGCCGGAGTAGGCGCCGGCAACCAGGTACAGAACGGTCATCCACACGAAGTGGCCAACCAGCACGACGACAACAGCCTTCAGGAAGATGGGCAGCTGCTGGGTGATGGTGCCTTCATAGGCCAGGCAGCAGAAGGTGCAGGCGATGAAGAAGGGCAGGATAGGGATGACGATCTTGGACACGATGTCCAGAACGATCTTCTGGAACTCGTCCAGCACGGTGGTGATGACCTTGGCCTTGGTCCACACAGCAGCCAGACCGATCAGCACGGAGAAGGCCAGAGCGGACATAACGGGCATGATCTGGGGGATGCCCAGAGCGAACACGTCAGCAGGCAGGGGCTTGAGAGCGGCAGCTTCCTTGGCGGTGTTCATCACGGGGATCAGCACGTAGCCAGCCACGGTGGACATCAGAGCAGCCAGCACGGAGGACGCGTACGCAATGATCAGCGCAACGCCCAGCATGCGGGAAGCGCTGGAGCCCAGCTTGGTGATGGAGGGAGCGATGAAGCCGATAACGATCAGGGGAACGATGAAGTTGATGACCTGGCCCATGACGTTCTTCACGGGAACGATGACGGTCATCACAGATTCGGGAACGATGAGGCCGATGATGATGCCGACGATGATACCAAGCAGCAGCTTGGCCGGCAGGCTCTTGAGGAATTTCATGGTTAGTTACCTCTCTCTTTTTGTTTTTGGGGAGCGGAGTGACTTCAGGGGCTTTTGACCGGTCAGCCGATGCAGGGCTGGCCCGTCATGATGCGGATGATCTCCTTGTCGGTTTCGCGCATGCCAACGCGACCCAGACGACCGATGTTGATGATGGTTTCCTCAACACCCTTGGTGATCACACCGTCGCCGCCGTAGAACTGCTGGCCGTTGAGGTACATGCTCCAGCCAAGCAGGCCCGCGTCAACAGACGCAGCGATCTTGGCCGCGCAGGATGCCTTCGCGCCGTCGCAGATCATACCGGAAACGATTGCAAGACCGTTGACCAGCGTATGCGCCACTTCCTTGAAGCCGCCGCCATTGAGATGGGCGATGGCCGCAGCAGACGAGCAGCCGGCGCTGACGGCGCCGCAGTAGGCGCTCAGACGGCCGATGCCGGTCTTCAAGTGGATGGTCAGCAGGTCGCTGAGCAGTACGGCGCGCACCATGGTTTCATGGCTGACGCCAAGCTCCTTTGCGTACACGATGACCGGAACAGACGCCGTGATGCCCTGGTTGCCGCTGCCCGACACGATGATGACCGGCATTTCGCAGCCGCTCATACGTGCGTCGGAACCAGCCGCCGCCATGAACTTTGCACGGGTTTTCACATCCGTTCCATAGTAATCGCGCAGCGTTTTGCCGATGTTGGCGCCCCAGGCGTTGTTCATGCCTTCCTCTGCGATCGCATAGTTGTAGGCAATCTGACGCTCGACCAATTCGGCCACGTCTGCAAGGTCGCAGGTATCTGCAAAGTCAATGGCACTTTCCACAGACATGCAGCTGCGATCCGTCAGGCCCTTCATTTCCGCCTTCTCGCTGACCTTTCCGCCATCCAGCAGCACCTCGCCGTTGCGCTCGATGAGCACAATGTTGGTGTGGTAGTCAGCAATGCGAAGGCGTACGCTTTCTTCGCCAGCCGTAAGGGTAATGATGATGTCAAACACCACATCGCCCTCGGCAGGCATCACACGCACGTCGTGCGTATCAAGGTAATCGCGCATACCCTGCTTTTCCTCTTCAGTCACCTCGCTGATGACCTCGAGGATCTTGTCCGCCTTGCCGGCAACGATGCCGGCAACCGCAGCCGCCTCAATGCCCTTGAGGCCGCCGGTGTTGGGAACCACAACGGACTTGACGTTTTTAATGATGTTGCCGCTCGCCTCGATCAGCACGGTATCGGGCAGTTTGCCCAGCACCTCACGTGCCTTGGCCGCGCCGTATGCAAGAGCGATCGGCTCGGTACAACCCATGGCAGGGACCAGTTCTTCGCGCAGGATCTGTACAAACTGGCTGTAGCGCGGATCTGTCTTCTGCATCAGTGTATTCCTCCTCTCGTAATAAAATGAAAGAACATCGTTTGAACGCATGCGATGTTCATGTTACAAGTATTATACTATACGTCGACCTGTTTTGGCAACGTTCTGACAAATATTTAATTCTTTTCCATACTTTTGTTTCCGTATTTGACAAATCCGCCCGTTTCAGTGTATGCAAATGGTGCAGTCGGAAGTACTCCGGCAGGATAACCGGCCGTCTGAATTCTTTCACTGTCGTACGCACATTCCATTGCCTCCCCTTCAAATAACAGCTATAATATGGAAGGTGTTATTCCCGAATGATCAAAACACGACTCACGGAGGAAACAAGCATGAAAGAGCGATTGATCCGGATCTGCACGGTGCTGGCATGCCTGCTTGCAGTAACGCTGGCATGCGGCTGCGCCATGGCCGCGGAAGGCATTGTGGCTGAAAGCGGGCGAACCACCTGGAGGGCATACTCCGACGGGCTGGCATTTGCAGAAAACGGCGAGCCCACTTACGATCCCGTCACCGGCATGTGGACCATGACCATTGACACCAACCAGA
The DNA here is from genome assembly GCA_017473345.1 of Clostridia bacterium. Classification (GTDB taxonomy): domain Bacteria; phylum Bacillota; class Clostridia; order Christensenellales; family Aristaeellaceae; genus Limiplasma. The sequence goes on from JAFULL010000024.1 coordinate 12,330, forward strand.
CCAACTGGCAGGCCGTTGTTGCAGCTGGCGTGGATGAATCCGGCGATGTGAAGGGGCTTGATCTGACCATTCTCCCTGCAAGCAGTGAAACCAACAAAGCCAGCGCCATCTATTCTTCAGGCACAAGCGGCGGCACGCAGGCCGAATGGGATGCCTGGCTTGCACGCGAGATCACCCGCGAACCCAACCGCGATCACGCTGAATACGGCGCGGGCACAAGCCTGTCCCTTGGCCATTATGACAGCCAAAGCGGTACTTTCCTGCCGCAGGCAACCAAAGAAGACGAGATTTACACGCTGTTTGTGCGCGTACGCTATGCAGATGGCAGCTACGACAGCCGCTACGTCAAGGTCGCCGTCAGTTTTACCAACCAGAATCCAAAGCGCGTTTCCTTTTCAAACGTTTCTTATTCAAATATACTGCCCAACTTTGGCGGCACCGCCTTCTCTGCAAACGTCTCTGACGGAAGCGCGGAATACAGCAATCCCACCAGCACTCCTCAGGCCGGCAAGCTGGTCACGGCCGTGCGTGCCCCCGGCACCAAAGAGCAAACGGCCGGCTGGACTGCTTCCCTGGGACGCAGCAAACTGACCATGTCCACTGACAGCGACGGTCATTGCGTGGCGCTGATCGAGATGAACCTTCCGGCTGAGTCATACGCCGCTACAGAGTCCGGCGTGATCATCTGGAAAGCGGGCGATGTCACCAAAGCGTGCGAGAAAATCATCGTCAAGGTGGTGCACGGCACGCCGCTGCTGTGGCCCGAATATGTGGACGCGCTCGTGCCCTTTGAAAAAAACGATGTGGAACTCAAGCTTGTGGGCGGTATTGGCGGCGTATCTCTTGAAAAAGACGGCAATGCCACCCGTCTGGCCCTGGACACTCAAGCGCTGCTGAGTGCCGCTTCCGCCGGTCAGGACCTGACGCAGGCCGCCGTGCAGATCCGCCTGAAAGCCCCCGCGAACGCCCGCTATTATGCCGGCGGCGATGTTGTGTATGGTTCCTCTGTCAGCTACGGCCCCACGATGGCCGACAATTTCTACCCCAACGGCGTGGCCAAGTATCCGCCGTACGAGCTGCTGCCCATTGACAGCACCTGGATCGCTCCGCTGGATCTGTCCTATTTCTATATGGAAAAGCAAACGAAACCGTCCGGCGACGGTGAAATGGACTACTACATGTCCTGCTGGACCACAGAGGCCACGGAATTTGGCGCTGCGGTTCAGATCATCCAATGGTTTGACGACGAAAAACAGCTGATCGGCGAAAACTACATTGTGTTCACCTTCGACGCTCTGGATCTGATCAGCCTTGAAGAGGTGCTGACGGACGAATCCGGCTTGTCAGAGCATCCTAATGTACCGCGCGTGGTGATCAAGGATAAATGGGACGGCACGGGGAAAGTATCCCTCATGGCCGAGCGCCTGCCCTCCAGCCCCGGCAGCCATTACTACCATCTCACGCTGGTAGACGAAAACAACGAGCCTGTGTACCTTGAAGGTCAGACCTGCGATGTGTACCTTCCCTATCCTGACCATCCCATTCGCTACACCCGCGAAACGGCGCAGGATCTGGAACTGACCATCGGCCACTACGACAGCGAGATGAATCTGGTGGAAGAGGTTTTCTCTGTGACCAAGGGCAATCTTGAACTGACGCCCTACGGAATGCGCCTGCGCGTGTCCAGCTTCAGTCCCTTCATCGTCAACTGGAAGCTGCCTGCAGAAACCGCCGCTGCGGATGTGCCGCAAACCGGCGACCATTCCGCGCCGCTGCTCTGGCTGTGCCTGATGGGCATGGCAGGCGTATGCATGCTGATGCTGAGCAAACGTGCCCGTAACTAACTGAATCACAAAACCGTCCGCGATGCCGTGGACGGTTTTGTTTTTTTATCTCAGGTTTTTTTACACAGCAATTCAGTCAGATCCAGGTCGAACAATGCGCAGGCATATTTCATGGAGCATTTCTCCCTTGCCATCATTCTATCACAACAGCAGCCCCAAAACCATTCTGTACTCATCAATGAAACTTTGCTGCAAATTCCGACGGCGTGCAGCCCATCAGCCGTTTAAACTCCACTGAAAAGTATTTGTAATCCCGGTAGCCGCACAGAAAAGCGATCTCCTTGAGCGTGTAGTAACCGGTTTGCATCAGATCCGCCGCCTTCTGAACCCTCAGCTGCACCAGATATTTCAGCGGCGAAACACCAAAGCGTGCTTTAAACAGTTTACGGAAATAGACCTCGCTCATAAAGCTCTGCCTTGCAGCGTCGCCGATGTTCACATCAGGCTGATTCCAGTTTTGCTCCAGATAATCCACCGACGGCTGGATCCTGTCGCGCGTCTGCTCCTGCCCCGTCTGACGGCGGCACAGTGCGAGGATTTCATACAGGATGGCCGTGCACTGGTACTGATAGCCTGTTTCCCGGCTCTTCCAGCAGGCCAGCAGCCGGCAGAACAGTTCGCGCATCGCAGCGGCATTGCGCGGCCGCAGGGTTTCCACATCATACTCCGCCTCATCCTGCATATCAAAATGAACAGCGATCAGATCGTCGTGCGATCCGCTGCGGGTGTAGGTGATGCCGGCAGGAACAAAGGCGACCGTATTGTCCTGCATGCAATGGGTTTGCGCATCTGTTTTCAGCTGTACATCTGAGCTGAACCTGAACGAAAGCGCATCAAACTTTCTGCCGGACGTACCATGGCTGACAGGGCTCTGTTTCAGCTCCACCACGCCCAAAATGCGCAAAGAGATCAGTTCTTTTTCAAAAAACAAGAAATAACCTCCCTTTTTTTGCTTTATCATACCTTTTTTGTTTCGTTTTTTCAACCCGTATGATCAAAAAGCAAGTGTACTTTCAAACGCCGCACAACGTATAATGAAGCCAGCACCTTCCAGGGAGGTTTGAAAAAATGAGCGAAAGAAGAAAAGTGCTGGAACAGTTTGAGCTGCAGAAGGACTTCATGCAGCAGACCGTCGCCGCCAACATTGAAAAATACCGCAAGGGCGACGCCGCGGTCACCCTGACCGACGAAACAGGCGCGCCCGTCGCCAATGCAGACATCCGCGTGAACCAGACCGGCCACGAATTCCGCTTCGGCGCCAATCTGTTCATGCTGGACGAAATGGAAACGCCCGAGAAAAATGAAAAGTACAAGCAGATCTTTGCCGGAACCTTCAACATGGCCACGCTGCCCTTTTACTGGAGCGCCACCGAACCTGAGGAAGGAAAGCACCGTCTGGAAATCGGCAGCGAGCGCATGTACCGCCGTCCGCCCATCGATCTGTGCCTGGCCTTTTGCGAGGAGCACGGCATCGAGCCCCGCGAGCACGGCCTGGCCTATGAGCAGTGGGCGCCGGAATGGCTGTACGGTGCGGATATTCCCACCACGAAGGCAGCGCTGGAAAACCGTTTCCGCGAGCTGTCCAAACGCTACGCCCACCGCATCCCCACCATTGAAGTCACCAACGAAATGTACTGGAAGAACGGCCGCACTGCCTTCTACGATTCGCCCGACTATGTGGCCTGGTGCTTCAAGCTGGCGGAAAAATATTTCCCCAACAACGAGCTGGTCGTGAATGAAACCACCCGTTTCACCTGGGAAGGCTGCGCCCGCCCCACCGATCCCTACTACAGCTATGTGGAGTCCAGCATTCTCAAGGGCGCGCGCATCGATGCCATCGGCATGCAGTTCCACGGCTTCCTCAAGCGCGAAAACGAATACGAAGGCACCCGCCAGCGCTACGATCCCAAAGAAGTGTACAGGCACATGGATCTCTACGCCCAGCTGGCCGACCGCCTGCAGGTGACGGAGGTCACCTTCCCCGCCTATTCCTGGACGGATGAGGATGAGCAGATTCAGGCCGAGCTTTTGGAAAACATGTATTCCATCTGGTTCTCCCACCCCAACATGGAGCAGATCATCTACTGGAACCTGGTGGACGGCTATGCCCACCTTTGGCGCGTGGATGAGGAAACCCTGCGCAAGTCGCTGGGCAACATGACCATTGGCGAAAACTACTACCACGGCGGCCTTTTCCGTCACGACTTCACGCCAAAGCCCGCCTGGTTCAAGCTGAAGCAACTGCTTGAAAAGACCTGGCACACTGAAGAGGCGCTCTGCACCGACCAAAACGGCCGCATCCGCTTCCGCGGTTTCTACGGCGATTACGAGGCAGTGCTGCCGGACGGCCGAAAGGCAAACTTCAAACTGTCCTCGAAGGATGACAACAAACTGACCCTGACGCTGGGCTGATCCAAAAGCGCCCCGCTTTCCTTCCAGAGAGCAGGGCGCTTTTTTGATGATATTGAACTTCCGTTCCAAAACGCTATACTGTGAAGCAGCAGACATCGCAAAACCAATATCAGGAAGCGCTTTAGATGAATCAGCAGCAGCTGGAACCATTCGCGCAGGAGTTCACCGGCCAGTCGCCCCTCAACCGGGTCCATCTGGAGAAAGGCTGTCAGGACATTCAGATGTTTGAGACACCCATTTTCGACTTTGCCTCCGCCGCTGATCCCCTGTTTGATGCATTCCAAAACCGCAGGTCATCGGGCCGCACTTTCTGAAACCATCGCAATGGCTGGATGACACCTGCAGCGTGATCAGCTTTTTCTGCCCTTTACACCCGAAGTGCGCCAAAGCAACGGCGCAGGTCAGACCATGCCGAGCGAAGGCTGGCTGTATGGGCGTGTGGAGGGACAGCAGTTTGTGAACGCGCTGAGCCGTGCGCTGGCGGATCTTATCCGCGAGCAGGGCGGCAAGGCCGAAGTCCCCGCCGTGTCGGAACGGTTTCACACCGTATCCGAGCCAGACGGAAGCGGGCCGAGCTTCACCAGCAACTGGTCGGAACGCCATGTAGCCTATGCGTGCGGCCTGTGCCAGACGAATGTGCCATGTGAGAGGAGAAGGCCGGTTAGGGGGAAGTAAAAAAGCAAAAAGAAAACCGCTTAGCATTCGCTAAGCGGTTTTACTGGTGAGCCCGGCGGGATTCGAACCCACGACCTTTTGATTCGTAGTCAAACACTCTATCCAGCTGAGCTACGAGCCCACACGCTTCATCAGGTTTCCCTCGAATCAGCTTGATTATTATAGCAAAGGTACAAACAAAATGCAAGCCTTTTTTTCAAAAATTTTTGAAATTCTTTTTCACGGAAAAACCGCTGCCTGTTTGTACAGGCAGCGGCTGTTTTTCAAAGGATCTCTGTTCTCATCCCAGTTGGGTCGCGTGGGACGGAGACAGGCACCCGCCAACTCCAGCGGATTGCCTCCCCGCGCTGCGGGGCCGCGTGGGACGGCGATAGGCAACACCCAACTCCGGCGGAGTGCTTCGGCGGCAGCCGTTATTTGCGGCTGATCTTGACGGAAACGTTCTTGCCGTCGATCTCGTCGCCGAAAACGTCCTTGCCGTCAACGCTGAAACGGTTGATGATCAGCGTGTCGGCGTCGGGCGCTTCCACGGTGAGGTGGCCGGTCTGCAGCATGGCGCTTTCGCGGCGGGCGTTGAGGATCTTGGCGTTGTCGTCATGCAGCTTGTCATCGGCGTCGTCCCAGGCCATGGTGCCGCGGCACCACGGGTCGGCCATGCCGGTCATGCCGATCTCGTCGCCGTAGTAGATGGTGGGTGCACCAGGCAGGGCGCACATCAGCTTCACGGCCTCAACGTAGCGCTTCTTGGCGGTCTTCAGCTCGCGCTTGCCCAGCACGATCTTCTGCGCTTCGACGGGATCCATCTGAATGGCGCCCTCGCGCTCGTAGCCGCAGAAGGCATTCAGAATGCGCACGCGGTCGTGGCTGCCAAGCAGGTTCATGAGGGAATAATAGAAAGGAGCGGGGTAAACCTCCTGCTGGTTGAGGATGATGCGGCGCAGCTGGTGGGCGTCGATCACGCCGTTGAAGAACTCGATCACACCGCGGCGCAGGGGGTAGTTCATCACGCTGTCCAGAGAGTCGCCCAGGCAGTAGGAGCGCACGGAGCCGTGAGCGGTCTTGTTGCTGGCATCCTCCCATACCTCGCCCAGCAGCACGCTGTCGGGGTCGGCCTTCTTGACGGAGGTGCGCATCTGGCACACCATGTCCATGGGCAGCTCATCCACCACGTCCAGCCTCCAGCCGCAGGCGCCGCGCTTGATCCAGCGGGGCAGGATGCCCTCGTCGCCCAGCAGATACTCGCGGTAGACGGGATTGTCCTTGTTGACGGCGGGCAGGGTGTAGAAGCCCCACCAGGTGTTGTACTTGGTCGGGAACTCCTCAAAGCTGAACCAGTCGGCGTAGGGGCTTTCCTTGCTCTGATAAGCGCCCACAGTGTCGTAGTGGCCGAAGCGGTTGAAGTACTGGCTGTCGCAGCCCACGTGGCTGAACACGCCGTCCAGCATCACGCGCATGCCGCGCTTTTCGGCGGCGGAGATCAGCTCGTCAAACGCCTTGTCGTCGCCCACAATGGGGTCGATCTCTTCGTAGCTGCCGGTGTCGTAACGGTGGTTGGAACGGGCGCGGAAGATAGGGTTGAGGTAGAGTACGCTCACGCCCAGCTCCTGCAGGTAGTCCAGCTTCTGCTTAATGCCGCGCAGCGTGCCGCCGAAGAAGTCCAGCGCGCGGTTGTCGCCGTTTTCGGGGTCGCGGTCAAGGGTGGGCTGCTCGTTCCATTCCTCGTGGAAGGTGGCTTCGGGGTGCGCGGCTGCGATCTTGCGCATGCGGCCCTTCTGGCCGTTCTTGTCCTTGAAGAAGCGGTCGGGGTAGATCTGATACACCACGCCGTGGCGCATGTACTCAGGGGTCTTGTATTCGGGGTCGTATACCGTCACCTGATAGCTGCGCGGAGGCACGGGGCTGTAAGCGCCCACGCCGCCCAGCTGATCGGCAGAGGTGCCGTAGTAGGCTACGTCAAACTGGCGGGGAATGATAAAGTCGTACCAGAACAGCATGGGGGCTTCGGGCACGGTGATGGTGGCCTCAAAACGGTCGTCGCCGATGGGCTGCATTTCAGTCTGCTGTTCGGCGCCGTCCCACGTGCGCAGAATCACGCGGTCGCTTTCGTCGCACCAGAAGCGAACGGTCAGCTGCTGGCCGGCCTTGACAGGGCCGATGGGCGCGCGGTAGAGCGCGTCGTGTGAATCATGATAAAGCATGCAAATGCCTCCAGTCTCAGTTTCAGCCGCCTCAAAACGCGGCAAGCCGTATTGTACCATAGATGTACCGGCTTGGCAAATGGGGCAGTATAAAGGTTTTTGACCGTTTTTGCCAATTCGTGGCATTTTCGCGCCTTTCTCACTGATTGACAGCCCGTCCCCCTCGGTGATAGACTGATACCATCCACAGCAAAGGAAGGATGCGCATGGCTTTTTTGAACCGTGATACGGGCGAGCTCACCTTTTCAGACGGCACGCGCCTGTCCGCCGGGCTGCCATTGGAAGACGAACTGTCGCAGCGTCTGAACGGTGCGCAAAGCGGCGTCATCCGCCTGCAAAGCCGCAGCGTGCAGGGCGGCCGGCTGGTGCCCATCTGCACGGTGGAGGGCGGCGCGGTACAGAGCGTCACCCTGTGCGTAAGCTCCATCGGCGGCAAGGAACCGCGCACCTCCGCACGCCAGCGCGCGTTTCTGTTTGCGCGCATGGGGCTGGAGGATCCCTGCCCGGATACACAGGACTGTGTGCGCATTCTGTGCCCCTTTGGTGAAATGCTGTTTGTGAACGATCCCCATACGCTGCGCCCCGAGGTGCGGCTCACCTTTACTGCACGCTGAAAAGGAGGCGCAGCATGTCCCTTTCCCCCATCATGCGCGACTATCTGGTGCGCTTCCAGCAGACCGCCATGCGCGAAACAGGCCGCAGGCCGGTCACTTTCCTGCGTGCGCCGATGGATGAATCCCTTCTGCTGCCCGGCTGTCAGCGCCCGGGCTATGCCTATTGGCAACCCATGCCATGGAACGGCGAAGCGCCGCTGGGCCCCAAGGCAGAGCATTATCATGAAAGCATCCGGCAGTATGTGTCGCTGTGCCAGTTTCTGGAGATCCACTTCCGTCTGCCGGTCACGCGCGCGGGCAGTCCGCTGAGCTTTCTGTACGGCCGCGTGTTTGAAAGCTGCAAAAACACCCTTACCGCCCCGCCGGATCGCGCCTTTGAAGAAGCGCTGTGGCTGGCACAGCAGGATGCATCCGCCCCCGCGGCGTACTGCATGGCCGTCACCTGCGACGACGGTGAACCGCTCATGCTGATGCTGCGCGCATCCGACGGGCAGGCGTTCATCCGCCATGCCGCAGGCGAGGCGCGCGTGCTGGATCTGCGGCTGGGTCTTGACAGGCTGCTGCCCAGGCTGCAGTTTGTCTATGACATTTAACCGAAAGGAGGCGGAAACGCTTGGTATCGATCATCAGCTATGCCGGTCTTGACGAAAGTGTGCTCTGGGCCGGAGCCAAGCAGATCTTTTCGCAGGCTGCAAACGTGCCCGCGCGTTTCCGCATGCTGCTGCCGCTGTTTCCCGTTGAACTGGTGGTGGATATGCCCTTTGTGGGCGGCAGCTTTGCGCGTGAAGCGCACAGCTATCATAAAGAATTAAGCGACCGCATGCCGCAGCTGTACACCGGCGACAACCGCCTGCGCTGCTTTGATGCAGACGGGCAGTTCATCCCCGGAAAGCCCGTGACCATCGACGCCGCATGGACGTCGCGCTTCCCGCAGTATCAGCCCTTTGTGGGAGAAAAGCTCGCCATTCACATGATCGGCGGCGGTCATCAGGCCGTGGCCGTGCCGGAAAGCCTGTTCCCCCGCGGCGGCGCGCTGCTTTCGCAGGCTGAAGAGACGCTGCACATCACCGAACGCTGTCAGCATCTGAGCGCATGGATCGCCCGGCAGCTGCAAAACGGCCGTCCCTATGACGCTGATGCGCTGGAGGAGGAATATCTCACCCTGTTTGATTTATCTCCTGTGTGCATCCGCCAAAAGGATCTGGGCCGTGTGATGCAGGAGATGGCCATTGTGCGCGACGTGCAGCGCGAAGCGCCTTCCGACGCCGCCATGTACACCGAGGCCAGCAAGCTGAGCGAAAGCATTCCCCAGTATGTGCCGTTCCGCTACGCCTGCGACTGCTTTGACGCAGCGCCCGTCACGCGCGGAACAGCGAGGCTTTTGCAGCTGCATTTTGAGGGCGACAGCCTGGCGCAAGACTTCTGGCTGCCCTACGAGGACGCGGGCGAATACATCGACCGCCGCCGCATGACGCTGGACGTGCGCGCCCTGTGCGAAGGGTTCCAAATCGCCCCGGCCTGCGATGCAGACACCCGCGGCGGCGTGTACCCCGATCATGTGCGCATCGTGGTAGTACGCGACCGCAGCCTTACCCTCATGGTGGCCGAAACCCTCAACAACCCCGCCTACGGCAGCGGCATGAACCCGCAGGGCCGCATGAACCGGCTGATCTGGCTGCCGCAGAGCGCCGCGCTGCTTTCGCAGGGCAAGCTTGGCGAAGAAGCCCCCGCCATTGCCTGCAAAAACACGCATATCGACGAGGAGACCTTCCTGCACATGCGAATGCTTTCACAGTGGCAGGAGCACAAGGGCCGCCTGATCGACGCCATGTACCGCCGCGAAAGCGCTTTTTCGCAGATGGGCGGCAGCACGCGCACCTACGAGCGTGCCCGTGAAATGTTGGATGCGCAGGTGCAGCGGCTTAACAAACTGGTTTCCGACGAACCGGCAGAGCAGGGCCAGCGCAGCGGCTATGACGCCGATATTGAATACCTACGCCGCAAAGCGCAGCATGCTTTTGGCTTTGTGCCGGACGTCCAGCGTGAACGCTGCATCGAAAGCGGTTACGCCATGCGCAGCCGTATCCGCAGCTATGCGCTGACCGATCTGACCGAAAAGGCGGAGCGCGCAGCCGCGCCGAAATCCGCAAAGCCCACCCGCATGCAGGCCGCCAACGGCCAGTGGTTTGAACAGGTGAGCATGTTTGAATAAAGCAAATCCCCGGAAGGAACGTTCCTTCCGGGGTCTTTTTATACCACGCCCAGATATTCTTCCAGGCACAGATTGCGGTCGCGCATGGTAATGCTGTGGGGCAGGCCCACATAGCGGATATGCCAGCACTCCGCCAGATAGCCGGTGATGGACTCCTTGTCCTCCTGATAGCGGATGACAAATCCGTAATCCCAGCAGTGCTTGTGCAGCCAGATCTGCTCAGGCGTGCCCTTGAAGATGGTGCCGGGTACATTGATGTCAAATGCAAGGCCCGTGTGGTGTTCGCTGGTGCCGGGGTCGGCCACCGTCTGCCGCGTGGCGGATACAGCGTTGGTCTGGCTGAAGCCCTGATTGCGGAAGTCCTGCACGGAGTTGTCAAACAGCTTTTTCTGATACTTGTAGCTGCGGTAGCCCGCGCTGATCTGCCAGTCGTCAACGCCCTCGGCATGCGCGTCTTTGAACATTTCGATCATGGCATTGACCGCCGTGCGGTCGCCCTCGATATCGCTGCCCTTGACCGTCGCCACCGACGAGGGGATCACGTTTTTGAGCTTCACAAGGTCGCGCGGCTGGTAGCTTTCGTCGATGGGATGATCGCGGTTGACCAGCATCGGCATGGCATTGGGGTCAGGCGTGGGCGTCGCGGTGACCTGCTTTGCGTCCTCGCTGTACAGCAGGCTGAAGGTTTTCTTCGCGGCCACGCCGTCCACGTCCAGCCCGTTCTGGCTCTGAAACAGGCGTACAGCCTCTTCCGTGCCGCCGCCGAAATCACCGTCCACCGAGCCATTGTAGTAGCCCAGCTCCTTCAGGCGCTGCTGCATGGCCTTGACGCTTTCGCCGTCATCACCCTTTTTCAGAAGCCCCGGTGTGGGCGTGGGCGCAGGCGTAGGAATAAAGGTCTGAGCCGCCTGCGCATACACCGCGCTGCGCGTGCCCTCGCCCACGATGCCGTCGGCCGTCAGCCCGTGCTGCGTCTGAAAGCGGATGACCGCATCCTGCGTGCCGGGGCCGTACTGGCCGTCGACGCCGCCGGAGTAGTATCCCAGCTCCTTAAGCCTGCGCTGCAGGTTTTTCACTTCATCGCCCTCCACGCCGTTTTTCAGCAGAAAGGCGGTGGGCTTGGGCGTAACGTTGGGGTCGGGGGTGATCATCAGCATGCTGCGCACGTCCGCCGTAGGCGTGGGCGTAGCCGCCTGCTCGATGTGCAGCATGCGCTTTGCTTCCATCGTATCCGGCGCAATGAGCGCGATGGCTGCCACTGCGCCAATCAGCAGCACGCACAGGATGATCGTTACCGGTCGAATTCTCATTCAGGCCTCCTTGAAACGAAACCGGGCGGGCGCATGACGCGCACCGCCCGAAGCATGAAATCAATTGTTTACGGCCACATGGGCGTGGGATACAGGCCCTCGGCGGTCATACGGCCCAGCGCCTCGACCACCTCAGCGCGGTCTTCGCGGTAGGTCACGCCATACCACTTGTCGGGCGTGGTGTACACGCGTACGGCGGCGTTGCCGCTGTTGAGCTGTGCATCCACCACGCTGGGCAGGAAGTACTCAGCCTTCATGGGGTTGGCGGGCACCTTTTCCTGCATAAACTGCGGGAAGCCATCCTTCAGGTGCTTCATCATCGCAGCCGGGAAGCCCCACATGTTCATGCTGACCACCGTTTCAGGCGACAGCAGGGTGTAGTGGGTGCCATCCTCGGTGTAGAGAGGGCCGTCCACGCTGGAGATGATATGGGTCTGCTCCTTGAGGTCGGAGAGCTGGCTGTTCTCATTGAGCGTGCACACGCCGCGGGCGACGCTGCCGGTTTCGCTGAGGGTGTTTTTGATCAGGTAACCCACCATGCACAGATCGCCGTCGTTCTGGATCTGCATCAGGTGATCGTAGCACAGCTTGAACGCCTCGCGGCCATAATAGTCGTCAGCATTGATGGCGCAGAAGGGCGCGTCGCCCACCTGCTCGGCCGCGCACAGCACGGCATGGCCGGTGCCCCAGGGCTTTACGCGGCCCTCGGGGATCTGGCAGCCTTCGGGAATGTTGTCCAGCGCCTGATAAGCGTAGTCGATCTGCATGTGCTTGCTGACGCGGTCGCCCAGCACCTCGCGGAAATCCTTTTCGTTTTCCTTCTTGATGATGATGACCGCGCGTTCAAAACCGGCGCGCTTGGCGTCAAACAGGGAATAGTCAAGAATCAGTTCGCCGTCGGGACCCACGGGATCCATCTGCTTCAGGCCGCCGTAACGGCTGCCCATGCCTGCTGCCATGATGACCAGAACCGGTTTTTTCATCGTTTTCATCCTCTTTTATTTTTATTTTGCGCTGAGTTGACGTACGCAGTCCAGCATCTCATCCCAGTGCTCGTCCATTTCGCTGAGCAGCTTGAACTGGGTGCGGGCGCGCACAAGGTTGTGCTCGGGGTAGTCGGTTTTGAAATACACGTCGCCGTTGAGATAGTCGCCCAGGAAGCGGATGCCGTTTTCCAGCGTCATCATGCGGGCGCCCATGGGCAACGAGTCGATCTCTTCCGCACTCATAGCGTCGGCCACTTCGCTGAGATAGCCCTCGGCATATGCACGGTAGAAGGGCATCGAAAAATGCACCTTACTGAGATCCTTCTCGTCCTCCGCAGCGGTGCTTGCGCCGAAGCGGATGGCGTCGCCGAAATCATACGCACACAGGCCCGGCATAACGGTGTCCAGGTCGATGACGCACACGGCATGGCCGGTCTTTTCATCGATGAGCACGTTATTGAGCTTGGTGTCGTTGTGCGTAACGCGCAGGGGCAGGCGGCCCTCCTGCAGGGCATTGACCAGCGTAGCGCCGAACTGCTCATAGGAAAGAGCGGTTTCGATCAGGTCGCGCACACCTTCGGCACGGCCGCAGGCATCGCGCTGAACGGCCTCGCGGAAATCGCGGAAACGCTTGGGCGTGTCGTGGAAGCGGGCGATGGTCTCATGCAGGGAGGCGGCGTCAAAGTCGTCCAGCATCGACAGGAAGCGGCCGAACGCATGGCCGGACTCGCAGAAGATCTCAGCGCTGTCGCACTGGTCGTAGCTGACGCTGTCGGCCACATAGCTGTAGGAACGCCAGTAGTCGCCGTTGCGGTCGATTACACAGTATTCGCCCTGATTGTTTTTGAGCATGCGAAGCGTTTCGCGCTCGGGATCGCCGCCGCGCGCACGAATACGCTTGCGCAGGTGGTGCGTGACACGGGTGATATTTTCCATGACCGCCATGGGGTCCGGAAACACGTTTTTGTTGATGCGTTGCAGCACATACTGCAAGCCGGAGCCGTCGTTGCGGCACACCAGATAGGTATCGTTGATGTGTCCGCCGCCAAACGGTCTGGGACACTCCACCTTGCCTTCAGGGGCAAACTGTGCCGCCAGGGCGCGCACTTCATCCATCGTAAGTTTCATAATGAATCTCCAAAAAACGGTCAGGAAACAACCGTCATTTTTCGGTGTTTTTCACACCGCATCTGCCATTATAACATGGATTGTTGTTTCTGGCAATCCCGGCGGGTTTGGGGTCACTCCTCGCCGCCGTAGATGCGGGGAGCCAGCACGCCGATATCGGGCAGGTTGCGGTAGGTTTCGTTGTAATCCAGGCCATAGCCAACCACAAAAGCATCGGGAATATCAAAGCAGGAATAGTCCACTTCCAGCTCAACCCTGCGGCGGGCAGGCTTGTCAAGCAGGGTGGCGATGCGCAGGCTGGCAGCGCCGCGGTTGAGCAGCGTGCGTTTGAGGAAGCTGAGGGTCATGCCGCTGTCGACGATATCTTCCACAACGATCACATCGCGGCCCAGAATGCTGCGATCCAGATCCTTAACCATCTTGACTTCACCGCTGGACTTGGTGGAAGCGCCGTAGCTGGACACCACCATGAAGTCGATTTCCAAAGGCAGGTCGATCTCGCGGATCAGGTCGCAGAAAAACACGCTGGCGCCCTTGAGGATGCACACCATCAGCGGCTTTTTGCCCTGATAGTCGCGAGTGATGGTTTCACCCAGCTTTTTAACAGCCTCAGCCAGCTGTTCCTTGGTATAGAGAATGCTTTCCAGGTCCTGATACATAGCGCGGTTTGCTTCCATAATTCTCCACTCCTTATGATCGATGGGGCCAGAACGTCATTGCGCCGTCAAGGCGCACACAACCGTCAGGCGCATGGGTGATGCGCAGCGCCTCGGCGGTACAAACCTGAGGGATCCACAGCACGTCGCTGCCGCAGGCCAGCACCGTCAGGGCCGGGCGCAGGGCAGGGTCGATATGACGGTCGGTGAGGAAGCGCCTGAGCGGCTTGCTTCCGGGCGCGCCCAGCGGATGAATACGGTCGCCGGGGCGCGGCGCGCGCAGCACGGGGCGGCGCGCAAGGATGTGGGGCGTGAGCACAGCTGTATCGTTTGCGTTTGGCACAGCGCCGTCTGAGGAACGCTGCGTAACTGTTGCATGCATCAGGTGATAAACCTGTTCGCCCGGTTGCAGCAGCACTTCACGGGGCTGTGCGTCTGCCAGCGGCTCGCCGGACTGGCGCAGCAGATGCAAATGATGCTGCCCGGCTGCAGCCATCAGGCCGCAGGGCAGGTTGATGCTGCCGGACGGCTGATCCAGCAGCCTGTACAGCTGCGCGGTGTCCTGATGCGAAAGGGTGCGTTCGTCCGGACTGAAGCCGCCAGCGGCCAGCCCTTCGCGCCACCAGCGGCGCAGTGCACGCACACTCAGCGCACACGGGGCCTGCATCAGCTTTTTCCGGTCCATCAGAAACAGCGGCGGTACGGTATAAACAGCATCCTGATACAGTTCATCGGCCTGCTGATGCAGATACGCCTCGTCCGCCTGGATCGCCTGCGCCGTTTGGGCGATATGCGCCCCACACTGCGCAAACAACTGCTCCAGTTCAGGCAAAATCTGCAGCCGAAGGGCGTTTCGCGGGGTGACGGCCTGCTGATTGCTCTGATCCTCGCGCCAGTCAAGCCCCTCCGCACGCATAGCGTCGGTAAGCGCTTCACGGGGCAGTGTGAGGAACGGGCGCAGCATCATGCCGCAGCTGAAGGGAACCATCGGCTGCATGCCGCAAAGGCCCTCCATGCCTGCGCCGCGAAGCAGGTGTAACAGCACCGTTTCGGTCTGATCGTCGCGGTGATGTGCCGTCAGCAGCGCATCCATATGGTGCATCTGCATCTGACGGGAAAAGATCGCACGGCGGCAGTCCCGCGCGCGCGTTTCCATGCCGGGGTCGTCCATTGTGCCGGACAGTTCTGCGTTTTCCACCAGCAGGCGCACGCCCAGTTGCTGACACATGCGGCGCACAAAGCGCTCGTCTTCCAGCGAATCCTCGCCGCGCAGACCGTGCTGCACATGGCTGGCCATCAGTTCAAAGGGCCGCTCATTGCGCAGACGGCAAAGCGCATGCAAAAGCGCCATGCTGTCGCAGCCGCCGCTGACGGCACACAAAACCCGGGCTGCGCCGGAGGTTTCCAGCGCGCTGCGAACGGCGTCCATCAGCGTTTTCATGCTTTATTCTCCAAAAGGCCGGTGATGCGCTGCGCCAGCTTTGCGCCCATCTGGTCCGCTGCCAGCGCCCAGCCCCATGCAAGGGCCGCATCCGGCAGCAGAAGCAGCAGAGTATAGGCGGTGGTTTCGTCCTCCACGCGCACCACAGCGGCATGCTCACGGCCGCCGAAGGCGCACAGTGCAGGACTGCCGGGGCGCACGTTCAGCATGGACTGCTGCTGTGTTTCCGGCGCAGGGCTGTCCTCCTGACAGGACAAAAACGGGATGGTGTACAAAAGCGTCAGCAGCCTTGGCACGCGCTCGCGGAAATGCTGCACGGCATTTTCCACCAGCGCACAGTCGGCGGAATCCACCCGCAGCACAAGCGTGGGCACGTCATCCTCGCGCACGGCGCAGGCCGCGCAGCAGCGGCCTTCCGGCGCAAGCTCGTACCCCGCCTGCACCTGACGGCGTGCTGTCAGCTGGGCAGCGTACTCCGGCGCAGCCTGCTCAATGCGCTCGCGGTCGGTATGCACAAGGCGGTTTGAAAACAGCTTGAGCAGCTGCTGGCCTTCCACGGTGAGGTACAGCATGCCCTCCAGCGCGTGATCGGCCTTGGCGATGGAACCACCCTTTTGCAGTTCATCCACGAACATGCAAAAAGGCACATATTCCATCAGTTCCAGCCGGGCCACAAAGGGCCACAGCTGTTCCTGCGTGGCCATGCCCAGCGCCTCCAGGCAGCACAGCACGCGCAGCTTGTTTTCTGTATCCGATACTTTCCGTTTGGGTGATGAAAGCGGCATTGTGCCCTCCATTCTCATACGCAACGAAAGAAGGGCAAAGCGGCTGCTTTGCCCATATCGATGCCACAAGGGCATGGCTTGTTATGCATTGGCCCGCGCAATGGCAGGCGCTCATCAGGCCATGAAGGGCTTGATGTCTTCCAGCAGGTCATCACAGGCATCCGCATAGACTTCCATGGTGATCGGCTTGCTCAGATCCAGGCTGAAGATGCCCAGAATGGACTTGGCGTCCACCACATGACGGCCAGCACGCAGATCCACATCGTAGGGATAGCGGTTGACGACGTTAACGAAGGACTTGACGTTTTCCGCCAGGCTCAGCTTAATGTTGACAGACTTCATGGTGTTTGCCTCCTTTGCTTGCGTTCACGTCGTATTATACACCATGAGCACCCAAATTGCAACAATGCATCAGGTGAGGATCTTGCGGAAGTCCTCGCCCTCCTGCTTTGCGAACACGTGGAAATTGCGCACCTTCAGGCTGACCTGCTTGCCGGCGCTGACGCCCCTGCTTTCAAACGGGTCGGCAATCACGCGCACCTCGGCGCCGCCGCCCAGGTCGATGCGGCAGTCATCCACGTCGCCCAGGTAGAAGTGGGTCTTGACCACGCCGCTGAGCTCGCCTTCGCCTTCAGCGGCGTAGGTGATCTGCTCGGGACGGATGCCCACGATGACTTCACCCTTGAGTTCGCCGTCGTAAGGCAGCTTCTGGCCGCAGCCATTCAGCTCGATCACGCCGTCTTTGGCAATGCCTTCCACAAACTCGATCTTGCCCACGAAGTCGGCAACGAAGGGGTTGGCCGGCTGGGTGTAGATCTCGCGCGGAGAGCCGATCTGCTGGATAACGCCGCGGTTGATGACCACGATGCGGTCGCTCATGGCCATGGCCTCGGTCTGGTCATGGGTGACGTACATAACGGTGATACCGTATTCCTTCTGGATCTCCTTGATCTCAAAACGCATGCTTTCGCGCAGCTTGGCGTCCAGGTTGGAAAGCGGCTCGTCCAACAGCAGCAGGGCAGGCTCGGCAACTAGGGCGCGGGCAAGGGCCACGCGCTGCTGCTGGCCACCGCTGAGCTGGCTGGGGATGCGGTCGGCATACTGGCTGAGGTGCACGGCTGCCAGCACGCGGTCGACCTTCTGCTTGATGGCGGCCTTGTCCACCTTTTTAATAGTGAGCGGGTAGGCCACGTTTTCATACACGGTCATGTGCGGCCACACGGCGTAGGACTGGAACACCATGCCGATGTCGCGCTTTTCCGGCGGCAGGAATACCTTTTCGCTGGAAACGACCCTGTCATCAAAACGCACGGTGCCGGCGGTGGGCTTTTCAAAGCCGGCCACAATGCGCAGCATGGTGGTCTTGCCGCAGCCGGAGGGGCCCAGCAGGGTGATGAATTCGCCGTTTTCAAACACCGCGTCAAACTTTTCCAGAACGACGGTGGAGCCAAAAGCTTTGGTTACGTTTTCAATGGTTACGCTGGACATATATCATTTCTCCCCTATCTGAAAATGCTCTGCGTCAAATGGAGAACTCGCCCTTGGTGAGCTTGTTGAGCAGGAAGTTGATGGCCACAACGATGATCAGAATGCCGAACGCCATGGCGCTTGCCTGCTGCTGGCTGGTGAAGGTCCAGTATTCATAGAGCTGGAAGCCGATGGTCTTGGTGCTGTTGGAGTACAGAAGCGCCGTCATCGACAGCTCGTAGAAGCTGGGAATGAAGATGAGGAACCAGCCTGCCGCAATGGACGGGAAGATGAGCGGGCCGGTGATCTTGAACATGGTCTTGGTCCAGCTGGCGCCTGAGATCTGCGAGCATTCCTCCAGCGACACGTGGATCTGGCTCATGGCGGATACCACGGTGCGCATGCCCATCATCAGGTATTTGATGAGGTAGGCAATGATCATGATGTAGGCGGTGTTGTAGATGTTGACGCCAAAGTCTCCCTTCATGGTCATGATCAGGCCCAGTGCGATGACCACGGACGGAGTACCCGAGCCCAGCGTGATGAGGAAGTCCGGAATCTTGCGGCCGCGGATGCGGGTGCGCTGCAAAAGGTAGCTCATCGTGCAGGCGATCACAATGCCCACGGTGGCCGTCACAGCGCCGAAGATCAGGCTGTTTTTGAGGCACTCCAGCGTTTCGGAGCGGGTGAAAATGGTCTGCCAGTGGCCCAGCGTGATGTTGGTGGGATCCAGCAGTGACCGACCCAGGTCCACCTTGAAGGAGGTGGTGAGGATGGTGGCAAAGGGAATGAGGATCACGATGGTGGCAAACAGGCCCACCAGCGCCGTCAGCAGCACGCGCCACTTGCCAAGGTCCACGATGTTGGGGCGGGTGGACTTGCCGGACACGGTGATGTACTGCTTCTTGGCGATGACGAAGTCGGAAATGTAGAGCACCACGATGGCGATGAGCATCAGGAACACCGACAGGCCCGTCGCGTCGCTCAGGCCCTGTGCGCCGATGCCGTTGTACTCAATAATACGTGTGGTGACCGTATGCACTTTGCCCGGCGCGCCGATAATGGACGGAATGCCGTAGCAGCTGGCCGCGCACACAAACACCAGCAGTGCGCCGGCGATGAGGCTGGGGGTCATCATGGGCAGGGTGATCTTGAACACCGTCGTGATGGGCGAAGCGCCGCTGACGCGGCTGGCCTCCTCCAGAGAGGGGTCCATCTTTTCCATCGCGCGGGAGATGGTGATGAAAGCGTAGGGATAATAGAAGGTGGTCAGCACCCAGATCATGCCGCCCAGAGAGTAAATGTTGAGCGGGCCGGGGGCGTCGCTCAAGCCAAACAGGGTACGCAGGATGACGTTGATGGTGCCCACGTTGGGGTTGAGCAGGCGCAGCCACGCCATGGCGCCCAGATACGGCGGCACCATGTAGGTGAGCACGAAGAGGCTTCGGAAGAACTTTTTGCCGTACAGATTGGTGCGGCCCACCAGCCATGCCAGCGGGAAGGCAAGCAGCGTGCCCAGCACCATGGTGGCGGCGGCGGCGATGAGCGTGTTGGAAAGCGCGCCAAGGTTCATGGGATAGGTGTACAGGCGCTTGAACACCTCAAACGTGAACGAGCCTTCCGGGAAGAACGCGCGGATGACCAGATACACCAGCGGCATCACCTGGAACATGACCAAAAAGTCCACGATGGCCAGAATGACGATCCACTTGATGTTCATGTGCCAGCTGTTGTCGGCCTTCAGCAGGAAGAACAGCAGGATGATGTCAAACAGCAGCACCACGCCCGCAAGGATCACCGTTTTGCTGCGCGACAGCACCAGCTGCGATACCCACGACACGCTGCCGTCGGCCGTCATGCCATAGGCGGCGATGCGTGCATCAGCACTGCGGGCAGCCTTTTTGATGCCGTTGACGTTATCGGTGGTCAGGGGTTCGCTGTCGGCATTCACGCTGGTCAAAAACAGCTGCATCAGTTTGCCCGCGCGGTCGAGACCTTCCTCGCCCTCCACGGCAGAGGCAGCCAGTTCAGGCAAAGCAGCGGTTTCATCCGCCACGCCTGCAAGCACCTGCGCGCGGAAATCCGCACGCTCGGCGTCGGTCATAGCGGCCATGGCCTTCTTTTCCTTGCTGGAAACCTTGGGGCCGGCCACAGAATAGGTAAGCGAAAGCAGCTCCATCTGCTCCCTTGCGGGGTCGGATGCAGCCGACAGATATGTATCAACAGCGGCGGCGCGGTCTTCCTTGGCTGCGGACGTCCACGCGTCCTGCAGCAGCTCGCGGCTGCGCTGCTCAATGGCGGTCTTCATGCCGGCGTCCATGCCGTTCATCACAGGCAGGATACCGTTTTCATACAGGCTGTCCACCTCGCCCGAAAGCTTGTGGATATACCCATACGCAGCTTCCTGATCGAAGCCGGATTCATTATACTGGTCAATGCCCCACAGACCGGCTGCGATGAGCGCGAAGCTCAGCAGCAAAAACAGCACAAGCCCAAGCTTGCAGCGGATCTCTGCGGCGTTTCTGGTTTTGATTTCAGTTTGTACCTGCATCCAAGTACACTCCTCTTAACAGCGGAAAGATGAAAGCCGTTTTTCCGGCGGATAGTGATAAGGGGAAGCCGCCGTAAGGGCGGCCTCCCCCATTAAGGAAAGTCGGTTTGTGAGAATTACTCGACGGTCACGCGCTCCTGGAACTCAGTGCGGATTTCTTCGCGCTGGGTGTAGCAGCGTACCCAGTCAACGCCCATGTCCTTCTCGATGAGGCCGTCGGTGTCAACGGAGTCATAGGGCACGTCCTTCATGCCGGCGAAAACGCTGTGCATGTAGCCTTCGAGGATCAGCTTCTGGCCAGCTTCGCTCAGCAGCCAGTTGGCAACGGCTTCGCAGCCTTCGATGTTCATGTTGGCGCTCTTCTCTTCAGCCACGATCATCGCGGTGGAGGGGATGAGGATGACGCCGTCTTCGGGATAGATGCAGGCCAGCTCGGAGCCCTTTTCCTTGCGCTCCTTCAGCACCGACTCTTCCAGGATCATAACGGCCTTGCACTCGCCGGTTTCCAGCTTGCCCAGGGCAACGGAGCCGGACTCGATCATCACGTCGTTGGCGCCCAGGGCGTCGAAGTACTCATAGCCGTACTTGTCGGTCAGAGCGGCCACGGCAGCCATGGTGGTGCCGGAGGTCAGCGGGTTGCCCATGGAGATCAGGCCCTTCAGAGAGGGATCCTCAGCGAACTCCTTGAAGGTCTTGGGCAGCTGCTCGGGGGTGTAGAGCTTGGGGTTGTAGGCCAGCACCATGTTGCAGACGCGAACGGGGTACCAGTAGCCCTCTTCGTCGTAGGGGAAGCGCAGGATGTTTTCAGCGTCTTCCACTTCATACTGATGCAGCCAGCCGCCTTCCTTCAGTTCCATAGAATAGGCGGGCTCGGCAACCAGCATCATGTCGCAGCCCAGGGTGCCGGTTTCCATTTCGCCGGTCAGCTTGGTCTGCAGGGAGCCGGTGCCGCCGTAGAACATTTCCACTTCCAGGTTGGGGAACTCGGCCTTGAGTTCTTCCATCATCATATCGATGACGAACTGGTAGATGGAGGTGTAGATGACCACCTTGCCCTCAACGTCTTCGTTCACGGCGAAAGCACCGGAAACGACGCTCAGGGACATCACGAGGCACAGGACGAGAGCGAGAAGTTTCTTCATGATACAGTTTCCCCCTTGGATTTTTTATCTCATCGTCGGACTCACAGCCGACGGATGGTACCGATTATGTGATTTTCCAGCAACGTTCACTTTGTATCCATCCACAATTATATCGAAAAAACCATTCCGTGTAAAGGGTATTTTTGCAATACCCGCGCTTTGATTGACATGCGCTTTTGCCCGGTGCTATAATGCAGCGTACGATTTTTTGAATGACTGCACCCATTTTTCAGGGAGGCTTTTGCATGGCTCAACAGGTATGTACTCGCTGCATCATGGACACCACCGACTCCATCACTTTTGACGCAAACGGCGTATGCTCCGTCTGTGCGCACGACGACGAGGTGCGCGCCCTGCGCGGCTACCGCCCCGGCGTAAGCGAAAAAGAACTGGAAAAGACCATCGCGGCCATCCGCGAAAACAGCCGCGGCCGTGATTATGACTGCATCATCGGCGTATCCGGCGGCGTGGACAGCGCCTATATGCTCTACAAGGCCATTGAAATGGGCCTGCGCGTGCTGGCCGTGCATGTAGACAGCGGCTGGAACCTTGAAATGGCCGAAGAAAACATCCGCAAAATGTGCACAGCGCTGAACGTGAAGCTGCACACCTATGTGATGGACTGGCCCACCATGAAGGAGCTGCAGCGCGCCTACATGCTTTCGGGCGTGGCCAATATCGACGTGCCGCAGGATCATCTCTACTGCGCCGCCATCTACGAAATGGCCCGCAAGTACAATGTGAAGTATATCCTCAACGGCAGCAACATCGCCACCGAGGGCGCCTCCGCCCCCTTCAGCGCGCAGCACACCTACCGCGACGCGTGGCACATGAAGAGCATTTACAAAAAGCATGGCCGCGGCTTCAGCCTCAAAAAGTATCCCTTCCTGTCCATCCGCGACGCATGGCTGGGTCTGCCGGGCGTGACGAAGATCAACCTGCTGGATTTTATGCCCTACTCCAAGACCGAGGCCATCCGCGTGCTGAGTGAAAAGTTCGGCTGGCAGTACTACGGCGGCAAGCACTTCGAGTGCCGCTTCACCCGCTACTTCCAGAGCGTTTATCTGGTCAAAAAGTTTGGCTATGACAAGCGCCGCTCCCACCTGAGCTGCCTCATCCGCAATGGCGAAATGACCCGCGAGGAAGCCCTTGCCGAGATTGCCCTGCCGCCCTACCCCGTCGAACAGCAGCAGGAAGACGAAGCCTATATCCTCGAGCGTCTGGAGATCGCCCCTGAGGAGTGGCAGCGCATATTGGCCGCCCCGCCCACGCCCAACAGCGCCTACTTCTCCCAGCAGAAGCTGATCGACCTGGCGATGACGGTGCTGGGCAAGGCCGGCATGGACAAAATGAAAAAGAAGATCTACAGCGTGAAGAGCTGAGTGCATTGACGGCACAGTCCACAGGATGGCTGTGCCGTTTTCTGTATCACCGGGATCCATCTGATCAGAAAGGCGTCTTATGGAACTGAACGAAAAAATTCAGCAGCTCAGAAAACAGAAAGGCCTTACCCAGGAGGAGCTGGCTGCACAATTGTATGTGTCGCGCACAGCCATATCCAAATGGGAGTCCGGCAGAGGCTGTCCCAGCATCGATTCGCTGAAGGCACTGGCAGCATTTTTTGACGTTACGGTCGACGAATTGCTGTCCGGCGACGAACTGCTCACCCTTGCCGAAACGGACGTGCAGCAAAAACAGAACCAGTTTTGCACTCTGGTCTTCGGATTGCTTGACCTGAGCGCCATACTGCTGTTTTTGCTGCCGCTGTTTGCGCAGCACACAAATGAGACTGTGCAGGCAGTTTCCCTGCTGGCTCTCACACAAACAGCCGTCTATCTGAAAGCAGCTTATTTCGCCGTTGTGTGTGCCATGATCCTGACAGGTATTGCGGCCCTTGCCCTGCAAAACTGCCATCATGTGCTTTGGGAAAGAAGCAGACGCACGCTGTCGCTGGGCTTCAACACACTTGGCGCGCTGGTGATGATCGTCAGCCATCAGCCGTATGCAGCGGTTTTTCTGTTCCTGCTGCTGGCATTCAAGACGATTTTGCTGCTGAAAAAGCAATGACACGCAACGTATCACCCCTGTGACGGCCTGTTTCTTGCCCTCCTGCCGACCTGTTTGTACAGTGGATTCAGGCGAAAGCCGAATCCACAGAAGGAAGGTCAACCGAATGAAAAAAGAAACACGCTTTCACATTGCAGCGGTCATGCTCACCTCGTTTGTCCTCTGGACGGCAGCGCTCCGTGTGGTCGATGTGCAGCCCATCGGCCCGGAGGGAACAGCTGTCGGCTTTGCCGCAGTCAATCAACTCTTTCACCGGTTCACAGGCGTGCACATGACCCTGTATACCCTCACCGACTGGCTCAGTCTTGTTCCCCTGTGCCTGATCGCGGGCTTCGCGGTGCTGGGTGCTGTGCAGTGGGTGCAGCGAAAGCATCTGCCGAAAGTCGACCGCAGCATTCTTGTCCTTGGCGGATTTTATGCGGTCGTTCTGGCGTGCTATGCTTTCTTTGAGGCAGTTGTCATCAACTGCAGGCCGGTGCTGATCGACGGCAGGCTGGAACCGTCCTATCCATCCTCAACCACAATGCTCATGCTGTGCGTAATGCCCACCGCCGCCATGCAGCTTCGCCAACGCATCAAAAACAACGGTTTCAGGCGATGTGTCAGCTATGCGATCATCCTCTTTACCGTTTCGATGGTGTTCCTGCGGCTGATTTCAGGCGTACACTGGCTGACGGATATCATCGGCGGCGCACTGCTGAGCACAGGGCTTGTGCTGCTGTACCAATCCCTGTCTTAAAACAAAAACAGGCTCCGCCAGATGACGGAGCCTGTTTTTGTTATCTTTTCCGGGCAAAACTCTGGTTAATTGAGGAATCCATTCACGATCTGCTCTTCAGCTTCCTGCTCGGTCAGGCCAAGGGTCATCAGCTTGATGATCTGCTCACCGGCGATCTTGCCGATGGCGGCCTCGTGGATGAGGCTGGCGTCGATGCAGGTGGCGGTCAGCTGCGGGCAGGCAATGACAGAGGCGCTGTCCATCAGGATGGAGTCGCACTCGGTATGACCTGTGCAGGCAGCGTTGCCATTGAGGGTGCTGACAAACTTCTGATGGCTCTGGTCGCGGGCAACGGTGCGGCTGACGATGTCGCAATGACAGCCTTCGCCATTCATATCAGCCACAAAGTCGCTGATGGCCTGCTGGGTGCCGGTGGTCATCACCTTTTCATGCACGATGAGGGTCGCGCCGGCTTCCAGCGTGGCGTTGGTCTTGCGCACGGTATCGTCCACACCGGATATCTGGGTGTTTTCCATTTCGACGCTGGCGCCCTCGGCCAGATGCACGATGGTGGTGGGGTTCATCAGGCGCTTGCCGCGGCCTTCGCCCTCGCCGTAATGGCGCTCGATGTAGCGCACTTTGGCATTTTTGCCCACGCGGAAGGTGTGAATGCCGTCGTGCGCGCTGTCGCTGTCGCCGCAGTTGTGAATGCCGCAGCCAGCCATGATGGTGATATCACAGTCATCGCCGACAAGGAAGTCGTTATACACGGTCTCCTTCACGCCGCTTTCGCTGATGACCACGGGAATATGCAGCGTTTCGCCCACGGTGCCGGGCTTGATGATGATGTTGATGCCGGGCATGTCCGTCTTGGAGATGATCTGCACATTGGGGCTGGAGGAACGCGCAGCGGTCTGGCCGTTGAGACGGATATTGAACGCACCGGTCGCGGGCAGCTCGCCAAGATCAGCCACCTCGCGAAGCAGACCCTTTACGATGTTGTCAAGCACGGGTGGTCACCTCCATCTTATCGGTCAGCACGCGGCAGGCCGCGTCATCCACGCTGCTGAGCAGCTCCGGCAGGATCTCCTGACGCGTGCCGTACTGTTCCAGTCGGCCGTCGCGGATATAGGCGATCTTGTCGGCGATATTGAGGATGCGCTCCTGGTGGCTGATGATGAGAATGCTGCCGTCGGTCTTGCGGCGCATTTCCTCAAACACGTGGATCAGGCTCTGGAAGCTCCACAGGTCGATGCCGGCCTCAGGCTCGTCAAAGATATTGAGCTTGGTGCCGCGCGCCAGCGTCATGGCGATCTCGATGCGCTTCATCTCGCCGCCGGACAGGCTGTCGTTAAGCTCGCGGTCCAGATAGTCGCGGGCGCACAGGCCCACTTCGCTGAGGTACTTGCAGGCGTCGGCCATGGCATGTTCCTTGCCGGTGGCCAGCATCAGCAGGTCGCGCACGCGCAGGCCCTTGAAACGCACCGGCTGCTGGAAGGCATAGCTGATGCCATGGCGCGCGCGTTCGGTGATGGACAGGCCCGTGATATCCTCGCCGTCCAGAATGATCTGGCCGGAGGTAGGGGTGACGATACCGGCGATCACCTTGGCAAGGGTCGACTTGCCGCCGCCGTTGGGGCCGGTGATGGCGACCACATGATCGTCGATGGTCAGGTTGATGTCCTGCAGGATCTCCCTGCCGCCATCGACCTCAAAATGAATATGCTTCAGTTCAAGCATCGGGTACACTCCTTTATGGTGCGAACCGGCGCATGCCGGCGGTATATCGGCCAATGCGGGGAAAGGGGTTTTGCGCGGGTGCGCAGCTGACTTTCCTCAACAAAAAAGCACATTGTCTATCATATCATCATAGGCGAATTTAATTCAAGCCCTAAAGAGGGATTATTTCAAATGGGATGATGGCGGACAAGTTTGCAGGCATCCCCTGCCTGGTTTCGACCTGCTTGAAAGCAGCCAATCCTGCAAGCCGCTTGTGTAAGGGGAGCTGTCACCATAGGTGACTGAGGGGTTATACCCTGC
This sequence comes from Clostridia bacterium, assembly GCA_017473345.1. GTDB lineage: Bacteria > Bacillota > Clostridia > Christensenellales > Aristaeellaceae > Limiplasma. Next base: position 38,576 of record JAFULL010000024.1, read on the forward strand.
GGTACAGTACAATCAGCTTCGCTTATGACGGCGGCAGCTGACGCGCCGCTGATAAACTTGGCTTCTCAGCCTATTGAGCGCAACTCCGTTTCGCTCAGGTTCCTCTCCGCTCCGCTTGGGCCAGAGGGATGTCTGGGGGGACCCCGCACCGGTCCCCCCGTGACACCCCTCTGGACTCCCCGTCTCCGCAACCTCAATCGTCGCGGAGGCTACTGCCGTAGCCACCGCTCGTTTCGGTTGATCTCCTCCGGGTCGCTTTGCCCCTTCGGGGCAAGTGTCCACTGGGCACACGCTTCCCTCCGTCA
>JAFULL010000007.1 GCA_017473345.1 Clostridia bacterium
CCGCAGGACCGGTCATAAAGCCGTCATAGGTGAACACACGCACGAGAGGCAGGTTGTGACGCTGACCTACTTCGTAGTCGTTGGGGTCGTGGGCGGGAGTGATCTTCACAACGCCGGTGCCCTTTTCCATATCAGCGTGCTCATCGCACACAATGGGGATTTCCGTGTTGATCAGGGGCAGCACCACGTGGCAGCCATGCAGGTGAGCATAGCGGGGGTCTTCGGGGTTGATGGCCACGGCGGTATCGCCCAGCATGGTTTCGGGACGGGTGGTGGCCAACTCCAGCATCTCGCCAGTTTCCTTGACCGGGTAGAGCAGATGCCAGAAGTTGCCGTCCATCTCCTTGTGCTCCACTTCTGCGTCGGAAATGGCGGACTGGCAGTCAGGGCACCAGTTGATGAGGCGGTTGCCGCGGTAGATCAGGCCCTTTTCATACAGGCTGCAGAAGTTCTCGCGCACGGCCTTGGAGCAGCCCTCGTCCATGGTGAAGCGTTCGCGGCTCCAGTCGCAGCTGACGCCCATGCGGCGCTGCTGGTTGACGATACGTCCGCCGTATTCGCGCTTCCACTCCCAAGCGCGCTCGAGGAACTTTTCACGGCCGAGGCTTTCCTTGGTGAGGCCTTCCTTGGCCATGGCTTCCACGATCTTGACCTCGGTGGCGATGGCGGCATGGTCGGTGCCGGGCAGCCACAGGGTGGGATCGCCCTTCATGCGGTGATAGCGGATGGGTGCATCCTGCAGGGTGCAGTCCATCGCATGGCCCATGTGCAGCTGGCCGGTGATGTTAGGCGGCGGCATCACGATGGTGAAGGGCTTTTTGCCTTCCACGCGCTTTGCGACAAAAGCGCCGCTCTCTTCCCACATTTTGTACAATTTATCTTCGATGGCTTGCGGGTTGTATACTTTCTCCATTTCGAATTCCATGGTGAATCCCTCCGTATTTTGCTTACAGTCCCGGAATAAAGTCCAGCAGGATCATCGTGCCGGCCAGCGCCAGCACGATGCCTGCAATGCGTGCGGCCAAAATGAGACGTTCGCTCTTCAGTAGCTTATTCGCCTGCGTACAGACGACCGCGCCCAGCACAAGCAGCACAAGACCGGGAATGCTCAGCCTTGACAGCGACTTTTGCCAGTTCATTCAAACGCCTCCTTTCAGCCTGTTCCAAGCGGTCAGTGCTTGGGAACCAGGACTTCCTTGCCGCCCATGTACGGCCTGAGGACCTCGGGAATCTTGATGGAGCCGTCCTCGCACAGGTTGTTCTCGAGGAACGCGATCAGCATGCGGGGCGGAGCCACGACGGTGTTGTTGAGGGTATGAGCCAGGTACTTCTTGCCGTTGTCATTGACACGAATGCGCAGGCGACGGGCCTGAGCGTCGCCCAGGTTGGAGCAGCTGCCAACTTCGAAGTACTTCTTCTGGCGGGGAGACCAGGCTTCCACGTCGCAGGACTTGACCTTCAGGTCAGCCAGGTCGCCGGAGCAGCACTCGAGGGTGCGTACCGGGATGTCCATGGAGCGGAACAGATCAACGGTGTTCTGCCACAGTTTGTCGTACCACATCTTGGAATCTTCGGGCTTGCAGACCACGATCATTTCCTGCTTTTCGAACTGGTGGATGCGGTACACGCCGCGCTCCTCAATGCCGTGAGCGCCCTTCTCCTTGCGGAAGCAGGGAGAATAGCTGGTGAGGGTCTGAGGCAGCTGTTCGCCGGGGATGATCTGGTCGATGAACTTGCCGATCATGGAGTGCTCAGAGGTACCGATCAGGTACAGATCCTCGCCCTCGATCTTGTACATCATGGCTTCCATCTCAGCAAAGCTCATCACGCCGGTCACCACGTCGGAGCGGATCATGAAGGGCGGGATGCAGTAGGTGAAGCCTCGGTCGATCATGAAATCGCGGGCGTAGGAGATGACGGCGGAGTGCAGACGGGCGATGTCACCCATCAGGTAGTAGAAACCGTTGCCGGCCACGCGGCGGGCGGAGTCCAGATCAATGCCGTCAAAGCGCTCCATAATGTCGGTGTGATAGGGCACTTCGAAAGCAGGCACAGCGGGCTCGCCGTACTTCTGGATTTCAACGTTTTCGCTGTCGTCCTTGCCGATGGGCACGCTGGGATCGATGATGTTGGGGATCTTCATCATGATCTGCTTGATCTTTTCGGCCAGCTCGGCTTCCTTGGCTTCGCACTCGGCCAGACGGGCAGACTGCTCGTTGACCTGCTGCTTCACGGCCTCAGCCTCTTCCTTCTGGCCCTTGGCCATCAGACCGCCGATCTGCTTGGACAGCTTGTTGCGGTTGGCGCGCAGGGTATCGGCCTCCAGAATGTAGGCGCGGTTTTCAGCGTCCAGGGCGATCACTTCATCCACCATGGGCAGCTTGTGATCCTGGAACTTGTTTTTGATGTTCTGACGAACGATGTCGGGGTTTTCACGAAGGAACTTGATGTCGATCATGTTTTTCACCTCATAAAAGTTGTTAAAAAAACAAAAAGCCCCTCTCGTCCAAAGGACGGAGCAGCTCCGCGGTACCACCTTTATTCACAGTTTTCCCTCTCAGGCAAACTGCCTCTTCACGCTGTAACGTGCGCACACGGCAGGGCTAACGAAAATTTTCGCTTCACTCTGCGCCCTCCCAGACGACCTTCCACTCTTCGCTATGCCGGATCGCCTTGCAGCCGATGGGCGATCCTCTCTGTTGCTGCGAAAAAACGTACTCCTTCTGTTCGCAGGGCCTATACACGATGAGGCCGCCTGAACCCTCAAGCAGCCTCATCGTAATAGAATGGAATGCAAATTAAGCATTCTCCTTCTCGGTCATATCGATGACCTGAACGCCGTTGTAATAACCGCAGTTTTTGCAAACACGGTGGGCCAGCTTCTTTTCGTGGCACTGGGGGCACTCGACGATGCCGGGCAGGCTGAGCTTCCAGTTGGCACGACGGGAACGACCGCGGGCCTTGGATACTTTACCCTTGGGTACAGCCATGGTTACACCTCCTCATTCCGTTACCCGAAAGCAAATCCGGGCTTCAAAATCGTCCGCTTGCGCGAACCTGTCTCCGGGGAGAAGTGTAGCAAACGTGCTGCATTCGCAACCGCTTTCCGCATCTGTCCCGGCCAGCTAGCAAATTCATTGCTCCGATCACGCTGTTATTTGTGTCCGCGCATACGGATACCATCATCACAGTGTGACCATTTCGTATTATATGATGAGTACCCGTCTTTGTCAAGCCTTTTTTCGCTTTTAGGCGGGTTCCTTCGCGCTTTTTTCACTGTTCTTTCTGCATATTGAGCATTTCCTGCAGTCCTTCAAAAGGACGATAGGTGCCCTGGGGCTCTTCAGCCTCTTCCGCCCATACAGTTTCAGCCTCGTTCCAGTCCTTCAGTTCGCCGTCGGCGCTGCAGTCGTGAGCACATTTGAAGCGCATGGGCATGTTGAGCATCACCAGCGTCAGCGTCATGTGATCCAGCGGCAGCTGCTTGTTGTCATAGCTGAAGCAGCCGTCTTCCTCCTCATTGGCATCCTTGCGGAAGGTTTCACCGAACTCAACTTCGATCTTCACATCTACGGGGCTCAGGCATACCGCGCAGGGTGCGTGGGCCACAGCGTGCAGTTTGCCTTCCAGGCGCACAACGTCATCGGTCATTTCAAAGGTGCCGGACAATTTCACCGGTTCAAACGACACCTGATCGCCGTTGACCTCCTGCGTATCAAGGGGAACTTCCACCTCAAAGGGAAATTTTTCTGTAGGGCGCACAAACGCCTTGGATACATCCAGAATCATTGTTTTTCCTCCTTCGGTTCCTGTTTGTTGTCCTCACACAGCATCCACGCGGCAACCCAAAGCGGAACACCGCCGACCGTGGGAAGCAAATAACGCAGATAAACGATGGCGCAGAACAGGCCGCTTACGCCCGTCACCAGCGAGGGCATCCACACGGCCAGCGACTGCCTGTGTCCGCGCTTCCAGCCAAGATAGAGCATGACCAACATCAGCTCCATGCAGAAGACCATGCTGAACAGCGGGCCCACCAGCGGCAGTTCGTGCATGCGGTAGTAGCATTCTGTCAACGCACGCTGCAAGCCGTTAAGCGGCCTGATCTGATCAGCGTTGTAATAGTTCATATCGTTGAACGAATTCTGATACACATGATCGTCCAGCGAGTTATCCGTCAGGCACACGTACACAGGCCAGTTTTCCTGCAGGTCAAACAGGATGCCGTTCATTTCCAGCAGAGCGTCCAGGTAATCGGCTGGATATCGCTTGAACTGCTCCCACCACACCTGCAGATAGGCTTTGATATCTTCATCGCTTCGCCCGGTCTCCAGCGGCGCGTCCACGCGCACTCCGCCGGGACGGCCGTCCATCGGGTAGTTCCACCGCATGGAGTCGGCCCCGTCGGGCGTGTAGCATTCCTTGATTTCGTCGTAAACAAACATTCTGTCCAGAATATCTTTTTCTTCTTGCGGTATTTCTTCGTCATGGCGGGTGACCACCATGCCCGTCTGCTGGAACATCAGCGACATCCAGTCATTCTGGCTGATGCGCTGATAATCCATCGTTACAATAATGGTTTCCTTCACGCCAAGCGCCGCAAGCACCACCGCGCAGGCATAGCAGGCAAAACGGATACAGCGTTTGCGCCCGGCTTTTTCAGCGATCAGCCGGCCCAGCATGCACAGAAGCAGCGGCACAGCGATCAGAATGCCGTTATGGCGCACCAGCATCATCAGAATCAGGCACGCAGCCAGCAGCGCCATGCGCCAGCGGCTTTTGAACACCACACCGGTGCCGATGCTTTCAAGCATCATGATCCCGGCCAGCATGCAAAGGATCAGATAGGGGCTGTCCTTACCAATGACGGTGGTCCAGCCCACGTAAATGGGCGATGCCGCAAACATCACAAGCGCAAACCAGCATACCCACATGGGCAAGTTGCGGCGGTTCATCACAGCGAGGCCATAGGCCAGCACTGCAACAAAAACAGCCGTCTTGATGAGTGTAAATGCAAAGTAGAACAGGTTCATGTACCCGGTGGTGCGGGCCGTATCGATCAGCCAGCCATACACCACTGCACCAAACGGCGGATGCGGCGTGGTGCGCGGGTCGATACCGACGTACTGGTGATACTGCAGCGCTGTGTCCATGGTCAGCGCACCGGGATACCTGATGATGAGATGTGGCAGCCATGCTGCGCTCAGCACAAGCAGCGGAAACAGGAATGGATGTTTGTCCCACAACTGGCAGCGCTTATGCGCGGGCCGCCATGCCAGCAGCTCGTTCAGGCCGCGCACACCGCACAGCAGCAACACAAACATGCCCGGCAGATACAGGCACACCTTAACAAGCTGAAATATGTTGGCATACAGGCACTGTACACTGCCGGTCTGGTTGACAGCGGTGTTAAGCAGCTGCATCACGCTGAAAAAGCCGCACAGCAGGTATTCCCCTACACCGGTCTTTTCGGGCTTGTGGTACAGGTACCTGCGTGTGATCCACAAAACCGCAACCATCGCCAGAAGCAGCGTAATGGAATCCGTCTGGATGGCGTCAAACGTACGCCCGACGATCTGGTGCAGATATCCGCCCCATTCAAATGCGTCAGGCCTGAGCTTGCGCTGCAGGTTCATATCCATTCCCGGGGCACACACAGCCATCAGGCCGACTGCGATCCACCAGGCATTTTTCATCCACTTCTTCATCCTGCTGCTCCTTTACAGAACCAAACACGGCGCGAGAAAAACCCCGCGCCGTGTATTTGGGTAAAAACTGATTATTCGATGGGCTGACCGGTCACGATGCACAGGGTATCGCGGGCGATGACGATCTCTTCGTCGGTGGGGATGACCACGATCTTGACCTTGCTGTCGTCGGCAGAGACGATGCTCTCCTTGCGGTTGCCGTCGATGTTCTTCTGGGGATCCAGCTTGGCGCCCATGAACTCGAAGTCCTTCATGACAGCCTCGCGCAGCTCAGCGCCATTCTCGCCGATGCCGGCAGTGAAGACGATCACGTCCACGCCGCCCATGGCAGCCGCGTAGGAGCCGATGTACTTCTTGATGCCGTAGTGCAGCATGTCGCGGGCCAGAGCGGCGCGCTCGTTGCCTTCATCGGCAGCCTTGTCGATGTCGCGCATGTCGGAAGACAGGCCGCTGATGCCCAGCAGGCCGCTCTTCTTGTTGCACATATTGAGCACTTCGTCAACGGTCATGTTGTCGTTGTTGGCGATGAACTGCACAACAGCGGGATCCATGCTGCCGGAGCGGGTACCCATGACCACGCCCTCCAGGGGAGTGATGCCCATGCTGGTATCGACGCACTTGCCGTTCTTCACAGCGGCCATGGAGGAGCCGTTGCCCAGGTGGCAGGTGATCACGCGGGTGTTGAAACGATCCAGGCCCAGGAACTCGCAGGTACGCTTGCTGACATAGCGGTGGCTGGTGCCGTGGAAGCCGTAGCGGCGAACGTGCAGGCGCTCATAGTACTCGTAGGGCACGCCGTACATGTAGGCCTTGGCGGGCATGGTCTGATGGAAAGCGGTGTCGAACACAGCCACGTTGGGCACGCCGGGCATAACCTTTTCGCAGGCTTCGATGCCCATGAGGTTGGCGGGGTTGTGCAGGGGGCCCAGGGGGATGTTGGCGCGGATGGCTTCCTTCACTTCCTCATCGATGAGGGTGGAGGCTGTGAAAGCCTCGCCGCCGTGCAGCACGCGGTGGCCGACGGCGCCGATGTCGCTCATGTCCTTCACGGCGCCCTTCTCGGCGTCGGTCAGGGCCTTGATCATCAGGGTGCAGGCTTCGGTGTGGTCAGCGATGGGCTGTTCAAAAACCAGCTCCACGCCGTTGACCTTCTGGGTCAGCTTGCTGCCGGCGATGCCGATGCGCTCGACAAGGCCCTTGGCCATCAGCTTCTCGCCGTCCATATCAACCAGCTGGTACTTCAGGGAGGAAGAACCGGCGTTCACGATCAGAATTTTCATTGGAATGCACTCCTATTCTTTTCTTTCAACGGATGAGCACTGCCCTCCGCCATAAACGATTACTGAGCCTTGACGGCGGTGATGGCGACGACGCTGACGATGTCCTCAACGGAGCAGCCGCGGCTAAGGTCGCTCACAGGCATGGCCAGACCCTGGATGATGGGGCCGATGGCCTCGGCGCCGGCCAGACGCTGCACCAGCTTGTAGCCGATGTTGCCAGCCTGCAGGTCGGGGAAGATGAGGGTGTTGGCATGGCC
>JAFULL010000025.1 GCA_017473345.1 Clostridia bacterium
ACCGCCTGGAGCGATGAGTACAAGAACATCACCGTGACCATCGTGGTTGCCGGCATGGAAGACAACAAGATCCAGTGCTACCGCCTCAGCGGCGAAGGCGCTCAGGATCTGGCCGTGGGCGACACCATCACTGTCACCGGCAATATCAAGAACTACAAGGGCACCATCGAGTTCGACAAGGGCTGCACTCTTGACGCTGTGGTGAAGTAAGTTCTGATCCATCAACAAAACCCCAAGGCATTTGCTGCCTTGGGGTTTTTGTTTGTCAGCGCGGCGGCTTACAGCCACCCTTCATGTGTTTCCTTGTACCGGCGAATGTGCTCGTCCGCATCACGAATGAGTTCCTGCATTTCCACAGCGGAATAGACAGTTGCACCGCTGGCACAGGCGTGGCCGCCGCCGTGGTATTTTTCGGCAATGCCGTTGATAGATGCAAAGCGCGAGCGCAGACGCACGCGAATTTCTCCATCCGGCGTATCGATAAAGGCCAGCCAGCACAGCACGCCGCGAATATCGCTCAGGCTGGAAATGGAGGTGCAGGCCGTCTCAAAGGTAAGGCCAAAGCGGTTCTGCATTTCGGTGGTCACGTGGATCCACGCCACGCCGCCGGGCGTAAGCTGCATGTTTTCATAGATCGCTGCCCTGAACTTCAGCTCATCAAAGGTGCGCAGGTACAGATGCGCATACAGCGTTTCGGTATCCACACCCGCATCCAGCATCAGGCCTGCCAGACGCAAGGTGTCTCCCCGCACGCCTTCATACATGAACCGGCCCGAGTCGGTCACCATGCCGGTATACAGGCATTCGGCAGCTTTGCGGCTGAGACGCAGACGATCGCGGAATGCCTCATAAAACGCTGCGATCATTTCGCAGGCCGAGGAACGCCAGTCCTCCACCCAGTTGATATCGCCGTAAACGTCGCGCTCGATATGATGGTCGATCTTTATGATCTCACGGCACAGCGCATATTTGGGGTTGGAAATGCGTTCGAGGTTGCCCACGTCGATCACAATGCCCAGCGCATTTGCATATACTTCATCGGCCACAGGCGCGTCGTCCGGCCCGAGAAAGGCAAGATAGTCGCTGCGTTCGTCATCGATCAGGTACACCTGTTTTTCAGGCCAGGTCTGACGGATGATCTCCTGCAGGCCCTTGGTAGCGCCCACGCAATCGCCGTCTATGCGAATGTGACGGAAAAGCATGATCGTTTCTGCCTGGGCAATACGGTCAAAAATGGTTTGCATCACAGGATTCATGAGGGTTCTCCTTCCGTCAGGGCTTCAAGGTCTTCAAGCATCGCCATGGCCGTTTCACGGTCCGGCAGGGTTGCGCCGCTGGCCTTGGCATGTCCGCCGCCGCCGTATTTGACAGCAACGGGATTGATGTTATAACGGCTGGAGCGCAGCTCGCACAGTACACCGCGCTGTGTTTCGGTAAAGTTGACCCAGATATCCACGCCGCGAATATCGCTCATCACATTCACCATGCCGCGGGAGATGGTGAATTCGTCCGCGCCGGTCTGCGCCAGTTCTTCCGCCGTGGTATAAATGTACGCCACACGCCGCGGAGTGAAACGGATTTTGAGCGTATATCGCGCGCGCAGCTGCAATTGATCAAAATCGCTGGCATAGAGATTGCGGTAGATTTCATTGGTATCCACCTTATGTTCCAGCAGGAATGCTGCGCAGCGCATGGTGCGCGCGTTGGTGGAATCATACCGAAAACGGCCTGAATCGGTCACCATGCCGGTATAAAGCGCAGTGGCTGCAGCGTCGTTCAGACGCAGGCCATTTTCCATGCACAGCAGCGTGATCAGCCCGCAGCAGCTTTCGCACTGGCTGTCCACAATTTCCACCGGCGCGATCTGCCCGCAGAACAGATGGTGATCAATCCGCGCCAGCGCTTTGGCCTGCCGATAGCGGTCATCGCTGATCAGATGCGGCGCAGAGGTATCCAGAATGATGCAGAGCGCATCAGGAAAAGCGCTATCCGGCACTTCGTCCATCACACTGCCCGCCATAAACGCATAGCGGCCTGCTTCATCACCGGTCATATACACCTGCTTGCCCGGAAAATTTTCCAGAATGATCTGCTTCAGGCCAATCTGGCTGCCCAGTGCGTCGCCGTCCGGGTTGGAATGCCGGTGCAGAATAATGGTATCATGAGCCTCAATAAGGGCCATCAGCTGTTTCAAACAAGACACCCCCAAAATCAATTCCTTTGCAATTATACCACACCGTGCCGGGAGGGTAAAGCAAGCGGTGTTCCCCTTCCTGCACGAGAAAAAACACCCTGAATTTATACCAAGGTGTTTGATGGCTGTTTTGGGTTTGCCTGACGAGAACACATCAAAAATATCATCCTGATTTGGCAGCCGGTGGGCAATCGGCTGTCATTTTCTTTTTAGTACAAGCCAGGCAGGGAGATTGCCTAATTTCTAACTAACTCCATGTGACACTTTTTTGACACAAAAAATCAATATACTGTAAGCAATGTATTGTTCGTATCAACGAATGACACAACCATCAACAGAAAAGGAGACATCCATCATGAAGAAGATCCTGACTACCGTCCTGCTGATCATGGCCCTGCTGGCCATCGCCACCTCCGCCATGGCTGCTACCGGCCTGGGCGCCATCACCTCCGTGAGCCTGACTCCCGCTACCGCCGATAAGGCTGGTTCCGTGAGCGTGAACACCACCATGTGCGCCGTCACTTTGGATGACGCCGGCAAGATCGTTGCTGTGAAGTTCGACGTTGTTCAGCCCAAGGCTGCCTTCGATGCTGCTGGCGCTGCCTCTGGCGAACTGAACGCCGCTCCCCAGACCAAGAAGGAACTGAAGGAAGGCTACGGCATGAAGCGCGTTTCTTCCATCGGCAAGGAATGGTACGAGCAGGCTGCCGTTCTGGAAGACTGGTGCATTGGCAAGACCCTGGAAGAAGTGCTGGGCATGAAGACTTTTGACCGCGGCGACGGCAGCCACACCATGGTTCCCGACGAGGCCGATCTGAAGGCTGGCTGCACCATCACCGTGGGCGACTACCTGAAGGCCCTGACCAACGCTGTTGCTGACGCTCAGTAATTCCTGACAGTCTTATTCTCCGAGGCAGATAACTTTGTACAGTCCAAATGTTTTGGAGAATGACAACGACGGAATAGTCAAAGGACTGGAACTTTTGTTCCAGTCCTTTTTATATAACGTTGGATGCAGCTAACAAATCGCCGAAAAAAGAAAAAGAGGTACTTCAACACACGCAATGTGCACCAAAGTACCATGACAAGATGGCAATTAAACGCTAAACGGTTTCTTATTCAGGATGCTTCAACCGATAACTGAGCCGTTCCAGGCTTTCATCCAAATGAACATTGACCACCGCAGCATCTTTGGGCAGCTGTACATCAATCGGGGCAAAGTTCCAGAAGGCACGGATTCCGCACTGATACAGGCGTTCAGCCATGGCCTGGGTATTGACTGCCGGCAGCGTAAGAATGGCGATGTCCACCCGGTGTTTCTCTGTAAAGCTCTCCAGTTCCGCAATATCCCTTACCGGCAGATTCTTATTCCAGGCATTGTTGCAGGTGCGGTTATCAAACAAACCAATCGTTGTAAACCCTCGTTCAGCAAACTCTTTATGCCTCAACAGTGCGCGTCCAAGATTGCCGACACCTACAATGATCATATTTTGTTGTCTGCAGATACCCAGCAACTTTTCAATATGCTTCTTCAGTTCTGTCACAGGATATCCGCAGCCCTGCCGCCCTTCGCCCTGAAATGCATTTACATCCTGACGCACCTGGGAAGCGGTCAGCCCCATCAGCTGCGCCAGTTCAGCCGAAGAGATATATACCTGCCCTCTGTTTTCTGTTTCCTTCAGATACCGGTAATACATCGGAAGCCTTTTGACAACTGGATCTGGAATGTAAATCGCCATGATATATGCTCCTGTATAGTTAATAAACGCGATATAGAGAAAGCCATTCGATTATTGACATCTTTTTGACAAAAATTACATCTATAATGATCATTAGCTTCAACCGAAGGAGGAGCACTTATGCACATGCTAATAGCAGATGATAACGTGCAAATCACTGACATCCTTATGAAATATGCCCATGAAGAAGGATACGACGTGGACTGTGTTCATGATGGCTTATCAGCGCTCCGTGCGGCTGAACACACTCAATATGACGTAATTCTTCTTGATGTGATGATGCCGCACCTCAGCGGTTTTGATGTCTGTAAAAAAATACGTCAGCATTCATCTACCCCCATTATCATGATTTCCGCCAAAGTGGAAGAAGTGGACCGTATTCTGGGCCTTGACATCGGGGCTGATGATTATGTAACCAAACCTTTTTCTCCCGGTGAAGTCATGGCGCGCGTGCGCGCTGTAACCCGACGTCGCCTGGAAAAACGGCCCGGCCGCGAGCCGCAGCAGATTTGTGTGGATAACCTGCAAATTCAAATGGACAACAATGTGGTGCTGATCAACGGACAGCATGTGAGCGTTTCCAGAAAGGAGCTCGATTTGCTGTGGACGCTGGCATCCTATCCCAACAAGGTATTCACACGTGAAAACCTGCTGAATGCATTATGGGGCATTGACTATTTTGGCGATGTTCGAACTGTGGATTCACAAATCAAGCGTCTGCGAGCCAAGCTGGATCAATTTGAGCACCCGGGCTGGCGAATCAAAACAGTATGGGGAATTGGTTACCGCTTTGAAACGCTTGCCAGCCCTAAACCGTCTGCCGAATCAAAACCGGATTGATAAGAAGAGCGCCGTTTGGAAGCGGCGCTCTTCCTTATGCGTTTTATCCCTTTTCTGCATGAAGGGCATGTGCGTAAACATATTCCGTCAGGTTTTCCATGTTCATGGGTTCACCAATCAGATAGCCCTGTCCCTTAAAACAATCCAGTTCTTCAAAGAACTCAAACTGATCCTGCGTTTCGATCCCCTTGGCACACACCTTCAGATCCAGCGTATGCGCCATGTGCTGGATTGCCACGACCAATCTGCAGGCCTGTTCATGTTCCGGAACCCGGGCAGCATAAGAACGATCCAGCTCAATGCCGTCAAAATGCACTTCCGTCAGCAGATCAATGTTTGCATGTCCCTTGCCAAAGTTGGCCAAATACAGCCCTACGCCGTACTCGTCATGCAGACGGTTTAAGTTTTCAATGCCATTTGCGTTCAGGTTCTGTGCTTCGCTCAACTCAAACTGGAGCTTCTGAGGAGGCATGCCATTGGCTTCCAGGACGGTGAGAACATCCTGAACAAAGTTTTCCTGTCCGGCATACAGCGGCAACAGATTGATGGAAAGCGTCACATGGCTTTGCGTTTTTGTGTTGAGTTCAGCAGCGGAGGCAACGGCTGCCTTCACAAACCAGTTGGAAAAGAGCAGGGTGAGATTTTCATCGCCCTCAATGAGTTCGATAAAGGGCTGGGCACTGATGGACTGTCCATCCTGCAGGCGAATTTTTTCGGCAAAGACTTCGTAGGTGTTGCAGGTGTTTTTGCCAAAAGTCCATTTGGGCTGACCATACAATTCAAAAGCATTGTTGAGGATCAAATCGGCAATGGCACTGTGTTTCATCACAAAAGCGGACTCCTTTCATCATCGTGTGAGGGGCTGAACCGGAGTTTGAAAAAGGGCATTCTCCATCGAAGAGACGAAGAATGCCCCCGGAGGATTACTTGCCGATGGTGAGTTCGATTTCCACCTTATTGGCATCAGCCTTTTCCAGCGCGGCCAGCAGGTTGCCATGACCATCGTTGAGGCTCATGGTGGCGCCGGCGGTTACGTCGGCCAGCATGGTTTTGGCTTCATCGCTCAGGGCGTCGTACTTGGCAGCGTCCTGCTCGTTGGAGGAACCAGCCTTGAGGGGACGGCCGTTGCGATCAGAGCAGTAAGTGGCGAACCACTCATTGATCTCAGCAACACTCTTGCCGGCAAACAGCTGCTGGAAACGGTCCATCTGCTGAGCCCAGTAGCCGGTACCCATCACATAGCCTTCGCCGCGCTCACGCTTGGTCTGCCAGGATTCGACTTCGGCCAGGAAGGCATCGTTGTCATTATCCAGAATGGCATCGACCTTGGCGTCGTGATCGGAATCGTAATTGTAGCCGCCCTGTCCGGGGAAACCGGAGAAATGAGGCATGGTTGCGCCGTCATAGTTGGGGGTGGCAACCTCCAGCTGATCCACAACAGAAGCAGCAATGCTGCCGTCTGCGTTGAAGAGCACGAAGGCATACACGTCGTTGAAGCTGTAGACCTGCACACCCTGATCATCAGCACCGGGGCCGATGCGGCCCATGTTATCAACGCCCAGACCCATGGCGGCGGCGGATTCGATCTTGAGGGGCACACGGTTGGCATAAGCCTTTTCCAGGGCAGCCAGCAGGTTTCCGTGGCCGTCGTTGAGGCTCATGGTAGCGCCGGCGGTCACGTCGGCCAGCATGGCCTTCTCATCATCGCTGAGCGCATCGTACTTGGCGGCATCCTGCTCGTTGGAGGAACCTGCCTTGAGGGGACGGCCGTTGCGGTCGGAGCAGTAAGCAGCGAACCATTCCTTCACTTCTTCCACGGTCTTGCCGGCGAAGAGAGACTCGAAACGATCCATCTGCTGAGCCCAGTAGCCGGTACCCATCACATAGTCTTCTCCACGTTCGCGCTTGGTCTGCCAAGAGGCGACTTCAGCCAGGAAGCTCTCATCCGTGGGCTCGACGATGCTGTCGATTTTGGCGTCGTGATCGGCATCATTATTGTAGCCCTTCTGTCCCGGGAAGCCGGACAGGTGAGGCATGGTAGCGCCGTCATAGTTGGGGGTAGCGACTTCGATCTGATCGAACTTGGACATCAGGATGCGGCCATCCGCATCAAACACAACGCCGGCCACAACCTGATTGAAGCTGTACACCTGTACTTCCCGATCATCCGCACCGGGCCCAAGGCGGCCCATGCTGGCCACGCCCAGACCGATGAAAGCATCCGCGGCTTCGGCAGTGATGGCTTCGGCGGGTTTCTTTTCTTCCACAACATAGGGATAGGCAACGGGATCAAGGGCATTGTTCACAGCAGCCTTGATGGCGTTGCTGGTAACGGTCGCACCAGCGATAACGTCCACATCAGCACTGCCGGCTTCCACGATCAGGGCGGGAAGTTCCTCCAGAGCACGGCTGCCAATACCAGAGGTCTCGTTGTCGCCCTTGGCGGTCACGGCGGTGATTTTGCCGTTTTCAACAGTGACTACGACCGTCACTTCACCGGCAAAGCCCTTGGCAATACCATTGAGTTCTTCAGCTTGCACGCAGCCAGCAATACCCAGCACAAGCACGGCTGCCAGCACAATGGACAGCAATTTCTTCATGTATTCAGTTCCTCCTTTTTGATTCTCCCTGCTTTCACTGCAGGAAACTTTTTTATATCATACAAAAATTTCGTGTCATAAATGTGTCAGTCATAAGCGTTTTTCAAGTTCTTAACAAGGAGGCATGATTATCTGCCATTGGAAATCAGGATCCGGGAAGAGGAAAAAAGGGATGTACACAGCGGTTTGCAGATGCAGAACCTATTTCCTGCATGTCATATCGCAGGTATATGGAGCGCCGCGTGCACATGCAGACCGACAAGATCATTAAAACGTGAAATGGCCTGCAAGCCCTTTTCGGATAGGTTTTGTGCACGAAAGTTTTCAAAGCAAAAACCTGCAAACGCTTATGAAATAGCATTTGCAGGCTCATCAGAAATCCGTTTTGTGCAGTTTTTGTGCAGAAAAACACTATTTCAAGCGTATGAGTGTCGTATTTCATCCATTCGCCTTTTTGATAAAAAAGAAGAACACCTTGATTTCTCAAGGTGTTCTTAGTGGTAGCGGCGATCGGATTCGAACCAATGACACTCCGGGTATGAACCGAATGCTCTAGCCAGCTGAGCTACGCCGCCATGTTGGTTGCGGGGGAGGGACTTGAACCCTCGACCTCCGGGTTATGAGCCCGACGAGCTACCAAACTGCTCTACCCCGCGATGTTTTGGATCGCTCACGCGACGTTAATTATCTTACTACATCTTTTCAGTTTTGTCAACACTTTTTCGAAAAATATTTTTTAAATTGTTTCAGATGTAAATCCGCAGGCACACATTTACTTTTGGAGCTTTTCTGTGCTATAATGAAGCGCTGAACATTTCAACCGACGGAGTTTCAAACGATGCATTCTTTTTTTCGCCGCACAGCGGCCTTTCTGACTGCGTTGATCCTGCTTTTCTCCGGTGCATATGCTCTTACCAATGAAGAACGCACCGCATTGTTCACGCAGGCGCTGGAGGGGCTGAAAACACCCGTTCAAATCGCCAGCGAAACCGGCGTATTCAACCTGCATACCGGCGACAGCGCCTATGTACCCTGTGTCTCTCCTGGCATCGTCCCGTTTGACGAGATCGGTGAAGCTGGCCTGCTGCCGGTCAAAAGCGGCACTTTCTCCTCTTCGGATGAATCTGTTGTCACGGTTTCGACCGATGGTCTGGCTACAGGCGTTGCGCCCGGACAGGCCGAATTGACCTGCACCACAGAAGACGGCCAGTTCACCTATCAGGTCACGGTCGGCGATGACCAGCTGCCGCAGGTCATCCAGAATTATATTCATGTGCTGCAGCGCGAATTCTACTCTGTCAAGCGCGCCAAGCTGCCCAAGTACAACAAGTACGCCAAGTGGTACTACGGCCGCCGCAAGGAGGTTGGCTGGTGCGCGGTCTTCACCATTTACTGCGCCAACGCTGCCGGTACTGATCCCCTGACCCTCAAACAGATCAACTACGACGATCCGCCCATGGTGCAGTTTGTGGAGCAGGGCCAGGTGGGCCACCAGTGGGATGGTTACCGTGATATGGGGCGCTTCGTGTCCGTGCCCAAGCCCGGTTATCTGGTGATCTATGCGGATATGAGCAATGGCTACCGGGCCACGCACATTGGCTCTGTAGCGGACGTGCAGGACCTGGGCGATGGGCTGTACGCCGTCACCACCATTGAGGGCAACATGTCCAACAGCGTAAAAAGCTATTGCTTCCAGTACGACAGCAACAAGCCCAACATCATGGTCGGTACTGAAAAAGGCCTGAAGCTGCGCGAAAACATGGCTGAACTGCCTGCCGACATGCAGGTGGATCCGCTGGTGCAGTACGATCTGCACACTGATCACTGGTCAGTGTTCGGCTTCTGCCAAACCTGGGAATAAAGGGTTTCAATCCCCCTTTATCTGGATAAACTAAAAACCGAACGTAAAAACCATTCAAAAATATGAAGGAGGAAAATCCACATGAAGGAACTGAAGGGAACCAAGACCGAGGCTAATCTGATGACCGCTTTTGCCGGCGAGAGCCAGGCCCGCAACAAGTATACCTACTATGCCTCCAAGGCCAAGAAGGAAGGCTACGTGCAGATCGCCAATCTGTTCGAAGAGACCGCCAACAACGAAAAGGAGCACGCCAAGATCTGGTTCAAGCTGCTGCATGGCGGCGAAGTGCCCACCACTGCTGAAAACCTGCTGGATGCTGCCGAGGGCGAAAAATACGAGTGGACCGACATGTACGCCCAGATGGCCGTTGACGCCCGCGAAGAAGGCTTCACCGAGATCGCCGTGCTGTTTGAGAAGGTCGCCGCTATCGAAAAGACCCACGAGGAGCGCTATCGCAAGCTGCTGGCCAACGTTGAAGGCGGCCTGGTGTTCAGCCGTGAAGGCGACATGATCTGGGAATGCTCCAACTGTGGCCATATCGTCATCGGCAAGAAGGCCCCCGAAATGTGCCCCGTGTGCAAGCATCCCAAGGCCTATTTCCAGATTCGTGCTACCAACTATTGATTTTTTCGCAAACCAAAAGGCATGGCGCAGGCCATGCCTTTTTTATTTGATTTTTTCAGGAAATGATCTGTGCCTGACTGCCGCCCTGCCGGTCCTTGGTAACTACGATTTGCCGGTCAATGCGCGTTTTCAGTTCTCCAACGTGAGAAATCACACCCACCAGACGGTTACCCTCGCTCAGTCCCGCCAGCGCCTTCATCGCCTGATTCAGCGATTCCTCGTCCAGCGATCCAAACCCTTCATCCACGAACATGGTATCCAGCCGGATGCCGCCCGCAGCCGACTGTACTTCATCGGACAGGCCCAGCGCCAGTGCCAGCGACGCCTTGAACGACTCGCCGCCGGAGAGCGTCTTTACACTGCGCTGCGTACCATTGTAATGGTCGGTCACATCCAGTTCAAGGCCAGTCTGTGAGCGGTAATCGTCGCTGCTGCGTCGGCGCACCAGCTCGTACTGGCCGCCCGACATTACCATCAGTCTGGTATTTGCGCGGCGGATAATGCGGTCAAAGAATGTCATCTGCACATAGGTTTCCAGCATAATTTTTTCCTTGCCCAGCACCTTGCCTGCAGCAGTCACAGCAAGCGCATTCAGCCAGGTATAGCGCTTTTCCAGTTCCTGCAGGCCGCCGCAACCGTCGCAGATGTGTTTATATGTGCGACGGTTGCTCGTCAGCCGTGCCTCAACAGCACGCATCTGCGCCATGATATCGTTTCGCTTCCGGGTGATATCGTCTTTCGCCTGCTGCTGTGCCTCTTTGTCTAGCGGACTTGTTTCCTGCTGCTCCAGCTGGCGGATCGCCTGCTGCCAGCCAGCAATGCTGCGGTCAGACTGCGCATATGCCTCCTGGGCGTCTTCAAGCGCTTTTTTCATTTGCTGCAGCGTGCTTTCCAGTTCGTGTACACAATCCCCAGCCTGCTGACGGCTGGCAAACCGCAGCTGTTCTTTCAGCTGGGTGATCTGCCGTTCCTGCTCCTGTACCGTTGCCTTTCCCGCTTCAAACTTGTTTCTCCGGTCGTTGAGATCCTGCCTGAATTCCTCCAGCTTTTTCTCCTGATCCGGCACATGCTTTTCCAGCTTTGTGCGCCGGTTGGCGCGTTCGTCCTCCAGCGCCAGCTTATCATTCAGCGCTGCTATTTCATTTTGTACTTCACAGGCCTGTTTCTGCACCGCCTCTTCTGCACCCTCAATCGAAGCGTCCGGCAGCAGTTCGGCCAGCTGACGCATGATCGTTTCCTTCTGGGTACGCACAGTCGCCGCCCACGATGCACAGGTGCTGCTTTCCTCCGACGCCTTTTGCATGGCGTCCTCAGCAGTTTGCTTTGCAGCTTTCAGATCAGCATCATCCGGCGCTTCTGCCGGCATATGAGCAGGCGCGGGATGATGCTGAGCGCCGCACACGGGGCAGGGCTGCCCAGGCATGAGCCCAGCGGCCAGGATGCCCGCCTGCGCATCCAGAAAGGCCTTGTTCATGGCGCTGTAAATAGCTTCGGCTGCCTGCGCACTTTTCAGCGCCTGCTGATATTTTTCCTGCTGCTTCTGCAATTTGCCCTGACGGATACGATACTTGTGCAGTTCTTCCATCAGCTCATTCAGCTTTTTCTGCCGCTCTTCAGCGCGGGTTTTCGCATTGGCAAGCCGTTCCTTCTGTTCGCCCGCATCGGCAAGATTGGCCAGTTCATCCTTCAGCTGCCGGATCCGTTTCTGACCGTTTTCTGCCTGCTGATTTCTTTGCTCTATTTCATCAGCGCAGCGCTTCAGGTCCGCCTGCAAAGTACGCATATTCTTTTCCAGATTTTCAAGTTCCATGTAACGCGGCAATTCGCCCTCCAGCTCTGCCTTGCGCGCTGCCAGCGCCGCCTGCTGCGGTTCTTTGGCCTTTTGCTCATCCAGTGCAGCCTTCAGCGCCTCATAACGGGGCAGTTCATGTGCCAGTGTGATGCGTGTCTGCTGCAGTTCTTGCTGAGCTTTTTCCTGCTGAGCAATCTGGCCCAGCGCGTGGTTCACCGTTTCCAGCTGCTGATCCAGCTGCGCAAGCTGCTCTGCGTTGCTCACGGAGGCGGCTTCATCCTGTGCATTCAGCATTTCGAGCAAACGGATAACGTCCGCCATAGGCAAATGCCCTTCTTTGGCCTGCCTGACCTGCAGCCACATCCCGTCATCCTCGTCGCACGCAATGCCGTCAACATACTGCTTCAGACTGCTTCGCGCAGCTTTGCAGCGCTGTTCCAGCTCGCCGGCTTCGGCTTTCAGCTGCTCCTGCAGGGTTTCAAACAGCTCCGTTTTAAAAATCTGCCGGAAGATCTTCTTGCGTTCCTCGGTGGAGGCCAGCAGCAGTTTCAGAAAGTCCCCCTGTGCGATCATGGCGATCTGCAAAAACTGGCTGCGGTCCACGCCCATGATCTCGCGCAGCGCAGCATCCACCTCACGGGGCTTATCGACGGTGCTGCCATCGGGGCGGATGAGTTCTGCAGCCGCCTTCTGGTCAGTAAAGCCCTCACCGCGCGCCTTGGGGCGCTGATACGACGGATTGCGGCGCACTGTATAGCGCTTGCCCGCGTAGTCAAATACCAGTTCCACATAGCTGGGTGTTTCAGGCGACGCATACTTGGAGCGCATCATATCCGGTTCGCGGTTTTCGCCGCTGGCCGCGCCGTACAGGGCATAGGTGATGGCGTCAAAAATCGTGGTCTTGCCAGCACCGGTATCGCCGGTGATGAGATACAGTCCGTTTTCGCCCAGCTGGTCCATCGGCAGGACCGTTTTGTCGGCATACGGGCCAAAGGCCGAAAGCGTCAGTGTGATAGGTCTCATGCCCTGCCCTCCTGAATCTTTTCAATCAGCTGTGAGATAAAATCAGCCTGTTCCCCGCTCATGGGCTGATTGTTCTGCAGCGCATAAAACTCTGCAAATAACTCAAAGGGCGTTTTGTGCTGCACATCCTCCGTGCCTTCGATCTGCACACCGCTGCGGGTGCGGCGGTTGTCATAATCCAGCTTCATCAGGTTGTGATAGATCACGCGCAGTTTGCCCACCGCATCGGGTACGTCCTCCTCGTCGGTCAGGGTAATGTGCGTATATGCCTCCTGCAGATCTGTCCCCTCGTAAAACGAGCGCAGCGTCAGCTGATCGTAGCTGCCGCGGATCTCCACCAGATCACGCAGCGGTTTCAGTTCTTCCGTGCGTATGTCCAGCATACCCTTGGATCCCAGCTCGGCAATGGTGACCGACTTGCGGTCCTTCGCCTCTGAAAACGAATACTTCAGCGGCGTGCCGCAATAGCGCACCCGCGGACTTCCGCAGTTCTGCGGCGAATGGATATGCCCCAGCGCCACATAGTCAAACGGCTCAAACACAGAGGCGTCCACATTGTCCGTGCCGCCTACGCTGATCTCCTCCGATTCGGACCGTGTCGCGCCGGTGACAAACTGGTGCGTGACCAGCACGTTTCGGCGGGACGGATCCACCTGCATGGCGTCAATCGCAGCGCGCACGGCATCCGTATAGGATGTGATCTCTTCTTCGCAGAAACGGCGCACATGCAGAGGCTTGATGAACGGCAGCAGGTAAAAATCCACCGGGCCGTATTCATCCTCCAGCGTTACAGGCTCCACCTTTCCGTCGTAGACCGGCGAAAGATGAATGCCGCTGTGCTCCATCAGCCGCCCTCCAAAAGCAATGCGTTCCGGCGAATCGTGATTGCCGCTGATAATCAGCACATGCAGCTTTCTCGCCGCCAGCCGCACCAGAAAGTCGTCAAACAGCTGCACAGCCTCCGCCGGCGGCACAGCTTTGTCGTAAATGTCGCCGGCGATGATGACCGCCTGCGGTTTTTGTGCATCGATCACACCGAGGATCTGTTTCAAAATATAAGCCTGATCCTCCAGCATGGAATATTCGTTGACCCTTTTGCCCAGATGCAGGTCTGACAAATGAATGAGCTTCACAGCGTTCCCTTCCTTTGATGCAGCAAAGCCTCCTGCCTTTGCAGGAGGCTTTGACTTTGGTTACTTGGCCCTTTGGCCAATTTTGTTTTCAGTACCGCTGATCAGGCGCCCGATGTTGGTGCGGTGACGCCACACGCACAGCGCAAACAGCACAACCGTGAACAGGCACACAACCCATTCGCCCCAATGAGCAGCACACATCAGCACCATATAGGTGAACAAAAGCGTCATGCTGCCCAGACTGATAAAGCGGGTGACAGCGATCACGACCAGGCAGATGGCGATGGCGATGGTGCCCCACAGCGGCGACAGCAAAAACACGACCGCACCCGAGCACGCAACGCCCTTGCCGCCCTTGAAGCCGTAGAACACCGGCCAGTTGTGACCCAGAATGGCAAACAGGCCCGCCAGCATCATGCCCCAGCTGTTCACGCCGAAGGTTGCGCCCGGCAGAAGCAGCGTGCCGATCACACAGGCCAGCACAGCCTTGAGCACATCGCCCACAAAGGTGAATACGCCGCTTTTGAGTCCCAGCACGCGCAGCACATTGCTTGCGCCCGTATTTTTACTGCCCTTGGTGCGGATATCCACGCCCTGTGCCCGGGAAATGGTAATGCCTGTCGAAAAACAGCCCAGCAGGTACGCCACCACCGCGATCAGCAGTGAAAGAAGCACTTCACGCATAGTTTCCTCCGTTTTTCATCTGCATTGCTGCAGGTGTTAGGCCCTTGGCCTGACTGAATTATAGCATATCCCGGAAGAATTGCCAACACACCCCCCGCTTTTTCAAGCCTGTAGGTTTGTCAAACATCTTGGACAGTGAAGGCAGAAAGCCGCTGTCTAGGTGAAAGCCAATTGAGAGGCCGCATGGGCCTGGAGTTGCTGCGACTTTGGTGGGCAGTTAACTGCCCACCAAAGTCGGCGAGGGAGTAA
>JAFULL010000026.1 GCA_017473345.1 Clostridia bacterium
CAAGCGAGCCGACGCACCTGCATGTGCGTCGGCGGTCTTAGCATCCACCCCAAACAAAAAAGACCTGCCGCCCGATACGGGGCGGCAGTCCGGGGGTCCAGGGGGTCACCCCCTGGTTACCCTTACTCAGGGGAGCTTTTTTCATTCCCACACAAGCGAGCCGACGCTCCTGCATGTGCGTCGGCGGTCTTAGTATCCACCCCAAACAAAGAAGACCTGCCGCCCCACGCGGGGCGGCAGTCCTGGGTCAAGTGGTGAAACCCCTTGCTGGTTACCAGGCGAAGGTGACCATGCCGTAGATGTAGATGATCAGAATGGCAGCGGGTACGATGTACTGGAACAGGGGCTTCATCCAGGGCTGAACCTTGGGGCCCTTGCCGCTGTTGGCTTCAGCAAGGAGATTGTCCCAGCCCCAGCCGTAGCGCTTGCTGCAGCAGAAGACGGCAAACAGCATGGAGCCGATGGGCAGCAGGTTGTAGCTGACGAGGAAGTCCCACAGATCCAGCCAGGCGGAGCCGGGGGCAAAGGGCTCGAAGCCCTTCCATACGCTGTAGCCCAAAGCGGTGGTGAGGGACAAAAGCAGAATGCCGATGCAGCATACGATGCAGCCCTTGCGGCGGTTCCAGCCGGTGAGCTCACGCACGCAGGCCAGAATGTTTTCAAACACGGCCAGCACCGTGGAGAAGGCCGCGAAGATCATAAACAGGAAGAACAGGCTGCCCCAGATGCGGCCGCCGGCCATGTTGTTGAAAACGGTGGCCATGGTGTCAAACAGCAGGGAGGGGCCGGCGTTGACCTGCACGCCGTAGGCGGAGCAGGCGGGGAAGATGATGAGGCCTGCCATGATGGCGACGAAGGAGTCGAGGATGATGATGTTGATGCTCTCGCCCATGAGGGTGCGTTCCTTGCCGATGTAGCTGCCGAAGATCGCCATGGAGCCGATGCCGAGGCTGAGGGTGAAGAAGGCCTGGTTCATGGCGCCCACGATCACGGTGCCGTTGATCTTGCTCAGGTCAGGCAGCAGGTAGAAGCGGTAGCCTTCCGCAGCGTTGGGCAGGGTGGCGCTGTTGATGGCCAGCACGATCATCAGCAGGAACAGGGCGACCATCATGACCTTCGTCACGCGCTCCAGACCGCCCTGCAGCTTGAAGGTGAGAATGGCAAAGCCCAGCACCACCATGATGGCCATGAACACCACGTTGACCACGGGGTTGGAGATCATGCCGCCAAAGCTGAGGCCGGCGGAGTCGCCGGTGAGGAACTTGAAGAAGTAGTAGCAGATCCAGCCGGCAACGGTGGTGTAGAAGGACATGAGGCAGATGTTGCCAAACAGGGCAAAGTAGCCGTGAATGTGCCACTTGTGGCCGGGCTTTTCAAGCTTCTGGTACATGCGCACGGGGCTGGCCTGCGAGGCGCGGCCCAGGGCAAATTCCATGATCATGATGGGCAGGCCCAGAAGGACGAGGCAGCAGATGTACACCAGCACAAAGCCGCCGCCGCCATACTGGCCGGCCATCCAGGGAAATTTCCACACATTGCCGCAGCCGATGGCGCAGCCTGCGCTGAGCAGAATAAAACCAAGACGGGAGGAAAGTCGTTCACGTTCCTGCATAAGGGGTTCCCTCATTTCGTTGTTTTTGATCGAAATCGAACGATCTGGTTGAAAGTGTACCTTATTATATATGGGAATGAAGGAATTGTCAATCGTGCGCAGCGAAAACTTGTTTATTGCAACAAAAAAGAGCTCCTTTGGCAGAAGCTCTTTTGGATCGATCGTCAAATCTCTTCCAGCACGCGCTTGGCCACGCCCTCGGCGTCAAGGCCGAAGTGATGCTCAAGGTAGGTCTGGTTGCCGACGAGGGCGCAGTAGGTGTCGTTGAGGCCGATGCGCACCACGCGGGGACGCAGGCCCTTCTTGCCGCATACATATTCGCATACCGCGCCGCCAAAGCCGCCCATCACGGTGTGCTCTTCAAGGGTGAAGATCAGGTCGGTCTGCTCGCAGACGGAGGCGAGATATGCCTCGTCCAGCGGCTTTACGGTGGGGAAGCTGGCCACGCCGATGCTCAGGCCCTGCTCGCCCAGCAGCTTGGCTGCGTCGATGGCGCTGGGCAGGATGTTGCCGGCGGTGAGGATGTAGGCGTCGGTGCCCCTGCACTGCTCCAGCGCCTTGCCGCACTGGTAATTTTCAATGCTTTCGTGGCAGTGGCGCTCGCCGCCGCGGCCGATGCGCAGGTAGGCAACGCCGGGTTCGGACAGGAACGGGCCCATCACGGCCTCGGTTTCGATGGCGTCAGCCGGGGCGTAGACCTTCACGCCGGGCAGCAGGCGCAGGGCGCTCATGTCCTCTGTGGCATGGTGGGTCATGCCAAGGGCGCCGTAGGTGAAGCCCGCGCCTACGCAGACGATTTTGACGTTTGCGTTGTGATAGGCACAGCAGTTGCGGATCTGCTCCAGGCAGCGCAGGGTGGGGAAGTTGCCGATGGAGTAGACCACCACGGTCTTGCCCTCCAGCGCCATACCGGCCGCCATGCTCATCATGGCCTGCTCAGCGATGCCGGCGTTGATGAAGCGGTCGGGGAACTTTTTCATGTAGGGGAACAGCACGCCAAAGCCCAGGTCGCCGGTGATGAGCACCAGCTCGGGATGCGTTTCGGCATAAGCCTCCAGACAGCGGGTAAAGGTATCTCTCATGGCTTCTGCGCCTCCAGTTCCTTCAGGGCTGCGTCGTACTCTTCGCCGCGGGCGGTGCGGTAGTGCCACAGAACGTCGTCTTCCATAAAGCTGACGCCCTTGCCCTTGACGGTGTCGGCAATCACCACAATGGGCTTGCCCTTGCCCATCTGGGCCTTGGCCTCGTCATAGGCGGCGTGCAGAGCCTCGTGGTCGTGGCCGTCCACACGGATGACGTGCCAGCCGAAGCTGGCCCACTTGTCGGTGAAGGGCTCCAGCGCGATGGTATCCTCCACGTGCTTGATGGACTGGATCTTGTTGTAGTCCACGGTCACGATGAAATTGTCCAGCTTGTACTGGTGGGCGATGAGCGCCGCTTCCCAGATGGCGCCTTCGTCGCACTCGCCGTCGCCTACGATGCAGAACACCCGGTGCTGCTTGCCGTCCATCTTGGCGGCCATCGCCATGCCCATGGCCCTGGGCATGCCCTGACCCAGCGAACCGGTGG
>JAFULL010000008.1 GCA_017473345.1 Clostridia bacterium
ACCTCAGCGACATGTGCGGTGAGGTCGGAAGCCTTGCGCAGCAAGGTTTCCTTGCAGGTTTTCACGGCCGCACCGAAGGTGCAGTGAAAACCTGTTTTGGCGGAAAAGATCGCCGCAGGCGAGCTTTTTCGACACGCTGAAAGGAACGCGAAAGCGTTCCTTTTTTTGTTACCGTTTGGGCAGCGCGGTAAAGTGCGCGGCAAAATCGGCAATGTAGTCGGCCATGGCGGACAGCATCTCGCGGCCCCATTCAGCAGTGGCGCGGGTGGGTACGTCGCCCTTGAAGGAATGCACCAGCCAGCCGTTGTCGGTGATGTCGCGCACCTGACGGGGCACCGTGACCGAAACGCCTTTGTACAGCACATTCGTCCATGCGCCGTAGGGCAGGTCGTCGCCCAGATCATTGCGGAT
Organism: Clostridia bacterium; assembly: GCA_017473345.1. Lineage (GTDB taxonomy): Bacteria > Bacillota > Clostridia > Christensenellales > Aristaeellaceae > Limiplasma. The sequence goes on from JAFULL010000008.1 coordinate 412, forward strand.
GTTTTCGCCCATATGCAGATATTCGGTTTTGATCAGCGTCGGATCCACCGCCATGACAGCCGCCGTTTCCTCGCCGCCGCCGTGGCCGCCGGCCCATTCGGGGTTGAGCTGCCCGGCCATCAGCCACCAGTTGAGGATGGCCAGATACGCGCCCTTGCGGTACAGGTGTGACCCCACCGCCTGAATGGCTGCGGTGTTGCCGCCGTGGCCGTTGAGGATGAGGAAGTGCCGGAAGCCGTACTGATACAGCTGGTCGCACACGGCGCGAAGCAGGGCAATGAGCCCCTCCGTACCAATGGATACTGTGCCTGCAAAGCCGGTCAGGTCATCGGTCGCGCCGTAGTTGATGGTGGGCGCGATGAGCAGCGGGCTGCGCTCGTCAAGCAGCCGGGCGATCTCGTCAGGAATGAGAAAATCCGTGCCAAGCGGCATGTGCAGGCCGTGATTTTCCAGACTGCCCACGGGGATCACAATGGCGTCGCTGGTTTTGAGGTATTCTTCCACCTGAAGGTAATTCATTCTGGCCAGAAACATGGTATTTCTCCTTTGTTTGATGCATGAAAATCGGTTATTTCTAAGGGATAGTATAACACACCTGCCAGTCAAAAAACAGGGGGGATCAGCTCGCCGCTGCTTCCCCCAGCATCCATTCGATATACAGGCCGTACCCCATGGTGGGATCGTTGACGAATACATGCGTCACCGCGCCGATCAGCCGCCCGTCCTGCAGGATGGGGCTGCCGCTCATGCCCTGCACGATGCCGCCGGTCTTTTCCAAAAGCGCCGGGTCGGTCACCTTGACCACCATGCTGCGCTGGGCCGGGGCGGACTGACGGGTGACCTCCACAATTTCCACGTCGTATTCCTTCATGCCCTCCGCGCCCACGGTGCACAGGATGGTCGCCGGGCCGGTGTGCACGGCGTCACGGCGGCCGATGGGCAGGCCGTCGGGGTAGAGGGGATGGGCAGGCGGCGTATTCATGCTGCCGTAAATACCGAAGATGCTGTTGCGGCGGATGACGCCAAGCACGCGGTCTTCGCGAAGAAAGCTGCCCTTCAGCTCGCCTGGATAGCCGCTCTGGCCCTTGCGCACGTCCACCACATCTGCCTGCATGATCTCGCCCGTGCCCACGGTGAGGATCTGCTGGGTGTCGGTATCGGTGATGGCGTGGCCCAGCGCGCCGTAGCGTATGCCTTCGCCGGGCTGGGTTTCGCCGTAAAAGCTGAGCGTACCTACGCCTGCTGTGGAGTCGCGCACCCAAGCGCCGATACGCCAGCTGCCGCTCTGGCCGTCGCGGCGGGGTGTGAGGGTCAGGCGCAGGGTGCTGTCGCCGCGCACAACGGTCAGCGGCAGCGGCGCTTCGCCGCAGGCGTCCACCAGCGCGGTCAGCTCATCGGTGGAGCCGATGGGCGCGCCGTCGGCCTCGGTGATAAGGTCGCCGGGCTTGAGGCCCGCCAGCCGTGCCGGGCTGTTGGCGCCAGTCAGGTCGCTGGTGCCCACCACCAGCACGCCCTGCGTGTGCATCGCCACACCCACGGCCTGACCGCCGGGGTACAGGCGCAGGTCGTCGCTGATATCGATTTCCACCTCGCGCAGCGGCAGAAGGCCAAACAGGCTGATGGTGGCTGTGGCCGTCTGCGCATTGGGGTCAGCCTCGGCAAGGGTCTGCGCGCCGGAGGCGGAAACGTCAAGCGTAAGCGGAAACGGCGCTTCCAGCACGGCGGGCTGGCCATGAGCGATGCTCAGCCGATTGGGCAGGGAGCGGAAAAACTGCGCCTGCGGGGAAAACCATACCAGCAAAAGGAGCGCGCTGAGCAGCCAGCCGGTCATGCGGCGCGCGCGGGAAGAACGTCGGGACATGAAAACGCCTCTTTCTGTTCATGCTTCGCAGGGAAGTGTTTGCAGAAAGAGGCGTTTTTCAACGTGGAAAAATGTTGATGAAAAATGGGAACATTATGCCCTGCTGGCAGCAAGGCGGCGTGCACGCTCGATGAGGATGGCTGCTAGGTCGCCTTCCACGCGCTCGGGCGCTTTGCCCTTTTCAAAGATCGCACCCACGGCATAGCCGCTGCCAGCGCCGCCCGCAGCGCCGCCTGCGCTGGACAGTCCGCCGCCGGCCAGGCCGATGTCCGCCTCGCGGGCTTCGCCCGGGCCGTTGACCACGCAGCCCATCACAGCGACCGTCATGGGGATGCGAATATCCTTGAGTTCGTTTTCAACGCGCTTTGCGATGGCGGCCACGTCGATGCCCGTGCGGCCGCAGGTGGGACAGCTGACCACATTGACGAATTCATTGCGCAGGCCCACCGCGCGCAGAATGTCGATAGCGGCGCCGGCCTCGGGGATGGGGCTGCCGGTGAGGGACACGCGGATGGTGTCGCCGATGCCGTGCAAAAGGAGCGACCCGATGCCGATGGCGCTTTTGATGTTGCCGCTGCCGGGCAGACCGGCCTCAGTCACGCCCACGTGCAGGGGATAATCCGTCTCCTTTGCGGCTAGCTCATAGGCGGCCACCGTCAGCGGCACATTGCTGGCCTTCAGGCTCAGCACGATGTCGTGGAAGCCTGCATCTTCCAGCAATTTCGCATGGGCGAGGGCGCTGTCCACCATGCCGCGGGCGGTCACGCCGCCTTCGCGGGCAAGGATATCCTTTTCAATGCTGCCGCTGTTGACGCCGATGCGGATGGGCATATGGTGCATTTTGGCGCAGTCGGCCACGCGGCGCACATTGGCCATACCGCCGAT
>JAFULL010000027.1 GCA_017473345.1 Clostridia bacterium
CGTTTTCTTCGGGAACAGCGCGAGAGGGGCGCTTCTTTTGCAAAAGAAGCGCCCCTCTCGCGCTGTTCCCGAAGAAAACGGCTTTGGATTGACTTTTACATCCAGCGAAGGTATCATTAGCTTATTCCTTGCGAAAGAAGGCTTTTTCCCATGAATGAGATTAATCTTGTGGTGAAAATCGGCAGCATGGCGCTCATCCAGAAGGCCGAAAACGAGATTGACTACAATATTTTTCAGCGTTTGGGCGGCGACCTGCGCCCCGGCATGATCCTTGTTACCAGCGGCGCGGCGGAGATCGGCCGTCTGGACTACATGCACCGCGCAGGTCACGAGCTGGGCGGCATCACCGAGGAGGACAAGGCCGACTACGCCGCGCAGGGCCAGACCATCCTGATGAACACCTACCGCCAGTTTGTGCGGCCTGAATACGGCATTCGTCAGGTGCTGGTGGAGCACAACCACTTCAACGATCCTCTGCGCCGTGAGCACATCCGCCGTCTGCTCACCCGCGCCGCCGGGCAGGGCGTGATTCCCATCATCAACTACAACGACCCCGTCAGCGACGAGGAAGTGCGCAAGATGGAGCTGGCCAGCCGCCGCGCCGAGGGCGCCGAAGTGGTCGAATGCGTCGACAACGACGAGACCGCCGAAGTGGTGGCCAGTCTGGTGGGCGCAAAGAACCTGATTCTGCTCACCTCCACCGAGGGCATTTACCTTGACCGCGACGATCCCTCCACGCTGGTGAAGCTGGTGAGCGGCTCCACGCTTGCGGAGGTGCGCACCAAAGTCAGTGAGCTCATGGGCCACTGCAGCGGCGCCAGCCGCAAGGGCGCAAACGGCGCGCGCGCCAAGCTGGCCTTTGCCCTGCGCGCCGTGGAGCACGGCACCAACGTGATCATCGGCCATGCGCGCTACCACATTGCCGACCTGCTGGCCGGCCGCGTGCCCTGCACCCGTCTGGGCGTGAATGTGGAGGAGAATGCATGAGTCAGGCCATGTGGACGGCTGCGACCGTCATCGCCGTGCTGGGGGTCGTGCTGTTTGGCATGATCCTGATGAAGCTGCATAAACAGATAAAGACGCTGGACGAAACGTATCAGCCCCTGCAGCTGCGTTTTCGCTATGCCGCATCCGACGCGTATGAAACCCCTGCCGACCGCCGTTTCAGCTGGCTGTTTGCGCCCATGCTGTTTTATGCGGCGCTGGCCATGGCGGTGGTGGCGCACAATGCCGCTGCCACCCTATGGATCCGCCGGGGAATGTACATTTTCACCGGGCTTGCATGTTTTGCAGGCCTTGCGGAAACACTGCTTCTGCTGGCCCGCAAAGCAAAGGCTGCGTCCGTATGCGGCCTGACCAAGTGGGTCTTCTTCGCCCTGTGGACGGCATGCATGTTCCTGGGGCTGTTCCTCAGGGGATGGGCTCTGTAAGCAAGGAGGTTTCGCCATGTACCGCATCGCTGATCTGTACGATTTAAGCCACACGCAGGCGGCGGATTATCTGCGCCGGTTTGAGTACCCCTGGCAGGCGCTTGCAGGCATCAAACAACTGATCACCGATCTGGGGGCGCAGCTGGGCGACGATTACTGCGAGGTTTCGCCGCAGGTATGGGTGCACCAAACGGCACAGGTCGCGCCTTCGGCTCATCTTGGCGCGCCGTGCATCATCGGCCCTGAGACCGAGGTGCGCCACTGCGCGTTCATCCGCGGTGCGGCGCTGGTAGGCGCAGGCTGCGTGGTGGGCAACAGCGTGGAATTGAAAAACGTGATCCTGTTTGACAAGGTACAGGTGCCCCACTTCAACTATGTGGGCGACAGCATTCTGGGGTACAAATCGCACATGGGCGCGGGGGCGGTCACGTCCAACGTCAAAAGCGATAAAACCCCCATCGTTGTGCGCTGCGGGGACGAGGCCACCGAAACCGGGCGCACCAAAATGGGCGCGATGCTGGGTGACCGTGTGGAAGTGGGCTGCAACAGCGTACTCAACCCCGGTACCATCATCGGGCGGGATTCGAATGTATATCCGCTTTCGTGCGTGCGCGGCACAGTGCCTGAGCGCTGCATTTACAAAACCGGCGGCGTGATCGTGGAGAAAAGAGCATAAAAGAACACCGGCTGGTTTACTGTGACCAGCCGGTGTATTGATTTTTATGTCAGATCGCCCAGTTGCCTGCGCGGAACACAGGCACCACGTTGCCGTCCTTATCGATAGCATCGATCTCCATGTCCTCGGTGCCGATCATGAAGTCCACATGGATCATGCTCTCGTTGATGCCCATCTCATGACATTCTTCCAGAGAGTAATTGCCATAGTCCTTGATGCTGTCGATGAAGCCGCGGCCCAGCGCCAGGTGGCAGGCGGCGTTTTCATCAAACAGGGTGTTGTAGAACAGGATGCCGCTGTTGCGGATGGGGCTGTCGTAGGGCACCAGCGCGCACTCGCCAAGATAGGCCGCGCCCTCGTCCATGCCAATCATCTGGCGCAGCAGATCCTCGCCCTTTTCAGCCTTCACTTCCACCACCTTGCCGCCGGCAAAGCGCACGCTGAAGTTTTCGATCAGCTGGCCCTCGTAGCTCAGCGGCATGCTGGCATACACAATGCCCTCGGCCTTGCCGCGCATGGGCGAGATGAACACTTCCTCGCTGGGGATGTTGGGGTTGAAGAAGTGGCCGGTCAGGCTGGTTTCGCCGCCGCCGCGCCATTCGGCCTGCGGGATCATGCCGACGCTGAAGTCGGTGCCGTTGCCCGCGCGGTAGCGCAGCTCCTTAACACCCAGGTCATTGAGATACTTGCACTTGGCCTCCAGGTCGGCGTTATGGTCGCGCCAGGCCTGCATGGGGTCGTCGGTCACGCGGGAGCACTGCAAAATGACCTCCCACAGCTTTTCAACGGCGCGGGCAGGGTTGAGATCCGGGAACACCTTTTTGGCCCAGGCCTTACCCGGCACGGCGGCAATGCACCACTGGTACCTGCCCTCCATCTGGTCGCGGTAGGGCTTGAGCACCTTATAGCGTCCCTGACGGCCCTTGGCCATCTTGGCAATGTTCACGCCCTTCAGGCCGTCGGGATCCTCGCTGTCCAGATAGATGCGGCAGGGCAGCGCGTCGATATAGTGCTGGAACTTTTCCTCTTCCCACTTTTCCACATGGCCGAGGGTTTTTACGCTCTGATGGCGCACATGCAGCTTTTCAAGCGGCTGGTACTCCCAGTCCACGATCACCTTGCCGGCGCCCGCGCGGTAGCATTCCTCCACCAGCATCTTTACAAACTCCGGCTGATCCAGCCCGGCCAGGATCATGACCTCCTGCCCTTTTTCAATATTCACGCCGGTACGGGCGATGAGCTTGGCATAGCTGCGCAGAATGGTTTTTTTCATTGTTTTTCCCTCCCGAAAATTGCCTTTTCAGGCATAAAACGATTATAATGGATTCAGAACAGAATGTATACAGAATTTTCAGATAAAAAGCAGTTTTTGGGGGATTGACATTCCAAAACGTCACTGGTAAAATAGCCGAAATCCAAAGACAAGAAAGGGTGGAAAGACCGATGCTGGAAGAAAACATTCGTACGGGTCTTACTTTTGACGACGTGCTGCTTGTGCCCCGCGCAAGCGCTGTGCTGCCCCGTGATGTGGACACCTCGACCGTTCTGGCCCCGGGGATCAAGCTGAATGTTCCCATGCTGAGCGCCGCCATGGACACCGTGACCGACGGCCGTCTGGCCATCGCCATGGCCCGTGAAGGCGGCCTGGGCATCATCCACAAGAACATGTCCATCGAGGAACAGGCCACGCAGGTGGACAAGGTCAAGCGCAGCGAGCATGGCGTGATCACCGATCCGTTCTTCCTCTCGCCCGACCACCTCATCCGCGATGCCGAGGCCCTCATGGCCAAGTATCGCATTTCCGGCGTGCCCATCACCCGCGGCAAGAAGCTGGTGGGCATCCTCACCAACCGCGACCTGCGCTTTGAGACCGACGAGACCCGCCGCATCGAGGAGGTCATGACCTCCAAAAACCTCGTTACCGCGCCTGTTGGCACCACGCTTGAAGAGGCCAAGGCCATCCTTGCCGCTCACCGCATCGAAAAGCTGCCCATCGTCAACGATGATTTTGAGCTTTGCGGCCTGATCACCATCAAGGATATTGAAAAGGCCACCAAGTACCCCAACTCCGCCAAGGACAGCAAGGGCCGTCTTTTGTGCGGCGCTGCCATCGGCATCACCAAGGACGCCATGCTGCGCGTGGAAGCCCTTGTGAAGGCTCAGGTGGACCTGGTGTCCCTCGACAGCGCGCACGGCCACAACGTGGGCGTGATCGAAAAGGTGAAGGAGATCCGCGCGGCCTATCCCAACCTGCCCATCATCGCCGGCAACGTTGCCACCGCCGCCGCCACCCGCGACCTCATTGAGGCCGGCGCAAGCTGCATCAAGGTGGGCATCGGCCCCGGTTCCATCTGCACCACCCGCGTGGTTGCCGGCATCGGCGTGCCTCAGCTGACCGCTGTGGCCGACTGTGCCAAAGAAGCCGACAAGTACGGCATTCCCGTCATCGCCGACGGCGGCATCAAGTATTCCGGCGACATCCCCAAGGCCATTGGCGCCGGCGCCAGCGCCGTCATGCTGGGCAGTCTGCTGGCCGGCGTGGAGGAAAGCCCCGGAGCCGTCGAAATCTACCAGGGCCGCAGCTTCAAGGTTTACCGCGGCATGGGCTCCATGGGCGCGATGGAACAGGCGCAGGGCTCCAGCGACCGCTACTTCCAGGAGAAGAACAAGAAGCTCGTTCCCGAAGGCGTGGAAGGCCGCGTACCCTACAAGGGCGTTCTGGCTGACACCATCTATCAGCTCGTGGGTGGCCTGCGCGCCAGCATGGGCTACTGCGGCACTCCCGACATCGAATCTCTGCGCAAAAATGCCGAATTCATCCGCATCACCGGCGCAGGTCTGCAGGAGAGCCATCCCCACGACATTCAGATCACCAAAGAAAGCCCGAACTACTCCCGCATGGATTGAGGGCAGTGCCCTCGGCCGGACTGCCGCCCCTTTGGGGCGGCAGGTCTTTTTTTGTTTGGGGCTGCTGCTAAGACCGCCGGTCGGCGACAGGCCTCCCGGCTCGCTTGAATAGTGGCTAAGAATATCATAGCCACTCACCCTTCCCGCCCAAAAGGTAAAGTCACTTTGCTGGGGTCCGGGGCTCTGCCCCGGCGAAGGAGGGGGTAAGGGAGTCCAGAGGGGGTGGGGGAACCTCGACGTTCCCCCTCCTCCTCTGGCCCGAGCGGAGCGGAAGAGGAACCTGAGCGCAGCTTAGAAAAATCAACGGGCTGAGGCAACTTGCCTCACAAAGCGGCGCGTCAGCTGCCGCCGTCAGCAACGCAGTTGCATATGCTGTACCGCAAGGTACAACCCCACCGGCCTCTTCGAGGCCACCTCCCCCTGTAACACTTGCAAATCCTCCCATCCCCCGGGAATCTCCTCCGCCCTCCCGTCGTTTCATTGGTATCACCCTTCTGAAAGGAGTTACCAAAGATGCGAAAAATCATCCTGTTTTCCCTGCTGCTCGCCCTTGCTGTGACAGGCGCAGCCGCCCACCCCTCCTACCTGATGACCAAGGAAGAGATGACCGCCATCTGGCAGGAGAGCTTCGACCGTATGCAAACCACGGGTGCGATCAACCTCAAAACCATGGATGACCTGCCCGCCTTCGAAGCGGAGTATACCGCCAATACCGGCCGCGAACGCAAGGATGACCTTGTGTTCAGCTCGCTGCCCATGGAGGGCGATATGCCCTATGACGAGGCGCTTGCCTATGCCAAAAAGCTCATCCTCGACAAATTCGGCACGCCCGAGGAAGAACTGGACGCCATGGGCGTGTATCCCCGGCTGATCGACCATATCTACCGCGATCACGAAAGCGAATGGGAATTCTACTTCACACCCCGTACCCATACCGATATCGAACTCGACCATGACTATGAGGGACAGGGCGAATACCGCGTCACCTTCGGCGCGCAGACCGGCACAGTGGAATACGTCAACTGGTACATCGACCAGTTCTTCCCCGATTACGCCCAGCGCACCTGGGATGCAGGCTATCAGCAGTATGTGTATGACCGTGCCGGACGGCAGGATTTCTTTACCCAGCCGGTCGAAAAGCAGGCGCATTTCATCACCCTGTTTGAACAGGCAGGGTTTGATACCTCCGCCCTCAAACGCACCGATGAAGAACTGCTGCAGCTGCTGGAGCTGGATCTGCTGTTCAGCGAGCCGGAGGATAATCTGCTCAGCTCGGACGACGCGCTTGTTCAGACCGCACTGACCGCGCTGGAAAAACACACCGGCTTGACCAGAGCGTTTTTGCAGAAGTACAGCTTCTGCGCGCTGTATTCGCCCATGCAGCGCGAAACCACCGACATCTGCATCGCCTATAACTATAACGATGAATCCGAAAAGTACCGCACCGGCGAACTGAACCATTACAACGGCCTGCTGTACAGCTATGCCACCCGCATCGGCATCTATATGGTGTGCATCGATCCCGCCACCGGCGAAGCGGTGCGCGTGGCGCATCTGCCGCGCAAAACCGTGGGCGACGCGCCTGAGGGGGATCTGCTGCTGCAGCGCGCCGACTGGACGGCGGCAGACGCGGCTGAATTTGACGACGCCTTCACCCGCCTGACAGCCCTCGTTGTGCCTATGCTGGCCACCGATCAGCCCGATGTGCCTGCGCTGCATGTGGCGGTGGATACCTTCATGCGCTCCA
>JAFULL010000028.1 GCA_017473345.1 Clostridia bacterium
CCCCGTATCGGGCGGCAGGTCCTTTTTGTTTGGGGTGGATGCTAAGACCGCCGACGCACATGCAGGTGCGTCGGCTCGCTGGTATGGGAATGAAAAAGGCTCCCCTGTGTAAGGGTAACCAGGGGGTGACCCCCTTGACCCCGGACTGCCGCCCCCAGTGGGGCGGCAGGTCTTTGTTGTTTTGGGTGGAAGCTAAGACTGCCGGGCCACATGCAGGTGGCCCGGCTCGCTTGTGTGGGAATGAAAAAGGCTCCCCTGTGTAAGGGGAGCTTTTTTTATTTCAGATGTTCGTCGAGCAGGAACCTTTCCAGCGGGGACAGGGGCCATGGTTCGCTGCCTGCTTCTGCTTTGAAGCACATGCGCTGCGGGTCTGTCTCCGTCAATTCGGGCCAGTTTGGCAGGGGATTGCCGTGGCTGTCCTCGCCGTTGGGGTCACCCGTGCGGATGAAGTTGGCCCAGTAATCGCACATCTGCCGGGCAAGATCGTAGTGTTTGCCGGTGAAGGGTCGCCAGCACTTGGCCAGCGTTTCAAAGAAGAACCACAGATCCACCGAGTGGAACGTGCCCGGGTAATCCCAGCCGGGGATATCCGCATCAAACAGGTAGGCGTACAGGGGATGCCGGTGTTTGCGGCGGCTGGCGGAGCGGATGGCAAAGCCGATGGTATGGATATCGGGCTCATTGGCCTGCAGCAGGTTTTGAAGCATTTCTGCCCTGTCGCCGAAGCGCGCGGGAGCGTTATCGTCGGGCGAAGCCATGAACTCGCTGCTGGTTTCGCCCAGCAGCACCGGGCACTGGATGCGCTCGTCATGCAGATACCATTCGCCGCTGGGATAGGTGCTGAACGTGCCGTCGATGGCCTCGCTCCAGCAGCCCCACGGCCAGCTCAGCGACACATCTTCGATGGTGCGCGCGTCCAGCTGACGGGCCTCTTCAAGATTCTTTACGCCCAGTGCCTCAAAGAACTGCCTGCCCTGCTCCTCAGCCTCTTTGAGTGTGCGTGTGAAAATGCCCATCCTTGCGCGGTAGGGCTGGGCGAAGGTGCCGCTCTGCACGATGGCGCGCTGAAACAGGCCCTCGTTGGCAGGGCAGGTCATCTGCGCGCACACGCTCATGCCGCCCGCCGACTGACCGCCGATGGTGATATTCTGCGGGTCGCCGCCGAATGCCGCGATATTGCGCTTCACCCAGCGGGTGGCGCACTGCTGGTCGAGGAAGCCGAAGTTTCCCGCCGCGTCCGGCGCTTCCTTTGTGATGTCCGGGTGGCACAGGAAGCCGAAGGCATTCAGCCGGTAGCTCACCGACACCACCACGATGCCGCGGCGCGCGATGCGTTCGCCGTCGAACTCCATTTCGGCGGTATTGCCCACCTGCAGTCCGCCGCCGAAGTACCACACATACACCGGCAGATTCTGCCGCCCGTCGGCCGGGGCCCAGATGTTCAAATACAGGCAGTCCTCGCTCATGGGCAGCTCGGGGTCGACATGCCATTCGCGGGCGTAGATATCTTTGGCCGGGTCTCCCGCGCAGTTGGCCTGCATGGGGATGGGCGCGAAGGCATACGCCTGCAGATCGCCCTGCCAGTCAGCGCAGGGCTGGGGCGCGCGCCAGCGGTTGTTTCCCACAGGCGGCGCAGCGAACGGGATGCCCTTATAGCTGGTGATGCGCGGGTCGGCCGCGGGCAGGCCGCGCACCCAGCCGTTTTCGGTTTTAACGCGTCGGATCACGGGTGGTCAGCTCCTTTAAGGCGTAAGAAAGAAGCGTCCGGCGAAAGTCGGACGCTTGTGAAGTTTTGCAATCAGCCCTTTACGCCGCCCAGCACCATGCCGGTGACGAAGTAGCGCTGCAGGAAGGGATACACCACCAGAATGGGCAGCGCGCTCACGACCGTGATGGCGCAGCGCACCGTAACGGGGGTGGATTTGGTGGCAGCGGAGTTGGCCAGCGCGTCAACGGACGTATTGGCCATATTGGTCGTGTTCATGGACGTGGCCAGCTTCATCTTCAGCAGGTACTGCAGCGTGTACAGGTTCTTTTTGCTGCCGCAGTACAGCTGGGTATCGAACCACTGGTTCCAGCTGCCGACCGCCACGAACAGGGCGACCGTCGCCAGCACCGGCGTGCACAGCGGGAAGATGATCTGCCAGAAGATGCGCAGGTCGTTGGCGCCGTCGATGCGGGCGCTTTCAGCCAGTGCCTCGGGCAGGCCCATGATGTAGGTGCGGATGACGATCATGTTGAAGCAGCTGAACATCGTGGGGATGATGTACACCCAGAACGTTTTGCTAAGCTTGAGCGTCCGGTGGATGAGCAGGAAGTTGGGGATAAGGCCGGCGTTGACGTACATGGTAAGCACCACCATCAGGGTGATGAACTTGCGCAGCACATACTCCCTGCGGCTCAGGGCAAAGGCCAGCATGGAGGTGAAGAACAGGTTCAAAACCGTGGTGATCACCGTGCGCGCCACGGAAATGCCGAATGCATTGTATGTCAGCTTGTCAGACAGCAGCGACTTGTACGCCTCTGTGCTGAACACGCGGGGCCACAGGCCAATGCCGCCGCGAACGGCGTCGATACCGTCGTTGAAGGAAATAGCCACGGTATTGATGACCGGGAAAAGCGTGACAAACATCAGCACGCACAGAATGACCGTGTTGACGATCGGGAACACGATGTCCTGTCTTTTCGCCTTGCGTTTTTTCATAGGAACAGCAGTCACAGCATTTCCCTCCTTTACAGCAGCGTATCTTCATCCAGCTTTTTGGCCACAAAGTTGGCGGCAAACAGCAGGATAATGCCAACCACACTCTTGAACATACCGGCGGCGATGGCACGGCCATACTTGTTGTTCTGAATGCCGAACTCCAGCACGAACACGTCAAGAGTCTGGGAAAAGTCGTACACTTGCTTGTTGCCCAGCAGGTACTGGATCTCGAAACCGGCCTCCATCAGATGGCCGATGTTCATAATGAGCAGCACCACGAACGTGGACTTGATGCCGGGCAGCGTAACGTTGAGGATGCGCTGGAAGCGGCCTGCGCCGTCGATGGCAGCAGCCTCATACAGCGTGGGGTCGATGCTGGTCATGGTGGAAATGTAGATGATGGAGTTCCAGCCAACTTCCTTCCACACATTGATAATGCCGACCAGCCACCAGAAATACTTGCCCTCACCCAGCCACCACACCGGCGAATCGATGATGCCAAGCGACATCAGCACGCGGTTGATGGGGCCGTCGGTGATGAACATGTTCTGCGCCATGCCAACAACGATAACCATGCTCAGGAAGTGAGGCAGGTAGGTCACCGTCTGCACGGTGCGCTTGAAGGCACGGTTGCCCACTTCGTTAAGCAGAATAGCCAGCAGAACCGAAGCGGTGGTGCCAAAGATAAGGTTGATGATGCTCATGGCCAGGGTGTTGCGGAAGCCCAGCCAGAACAGCTTTTCAGAAAACAGCCATTTGAAGTTGTCAAGACCAATCCAGCTTGCGCCTTTTTTGATGGTCGTCAAATCCAGGTTCTGGAACGCATAGCGCCAGCCCCACAGCGGATAGTAGTTGAAAAGAAGGACATAAAGAAGCACAGGCACGCTCATCAGCATCAGATACTTCTGATCCCACAGCACGTGCCATATGGTCTTTTTGGTCGACGGAGGCGGAATAACGCTCTTCTGCACTGCTCCGTTCATCGTGTGCACCCCTTTCTGAAAAAACCATGGGGAGAGGCATACCTCTCCCCATGGCGCGAAGGATGATCAATTACTTGGTGGCCTGTTCCACGAGCTTGAGAACTTCAGCCTGCATATAGTTGGTGTAAACTTCGCAGTAGGGGTTGATTTCAGCGATGAAAGCATCCCAGTTGGCGTCGAGTTCAGCCTGATCGGCGCTCATGATGACCTTGGGCAGCCACTGATCCTGCAGCAGGTTAAACTTGTCGTAGTCGTCCTGGATGGGGGTCTTGTCGATCTGCCAGGCTTCGCCGTAGGGAGCCAGCTCGATGGGAGCGTTGAAGAAGTCAGCGGGCTTCTTGTAGCCGTAGGCGGTCAGGAAGGCCTTGTCGTAGTCGCTCATCAGCGCGAAGTAGTTTTCGCCCTGATCGCTGTGGGCCCAGGCGTTGCCGTCGTCCTGAGTGCCCTGCTTCTTGGGAGCGCCTTCCCACAGGGCCTTGGCGGTGTTCTTCATCTGCCAGCTGGCGTCAGAACGGTTGTTGTACTGCTCGGTGGTCATGAGCATACGGCCGTTTTCAACATAGTAGTCTTCGCCCTCGATGCCCCACTGCAGCAGCTTCTGCCACTTGTCGGACAGCAGCTCTTCGAACATGGCGATCATGCGCTCAGGATCCTCGCAGTTGACGGAGATGCCGAAGCCGCGGTCCTTGTTGGGCACAGCGCCGTTGAGGTAGTGCTCTTCGATGACGCCGTAGCCGTAGCTCTCGTCATACACCAGGGGCAGAGCGCAGAAGGTGTTCTTGTACATCTTGGCGGTCTCGAGGGCCTGAGTGGCGGTGCCGAAGTCCCAGGTCTGGTCGAACATGCCCAGGATGGTGCCGGCGGACAGCTTGGCGATGTACTGGTCATAGGTCATAACGAAGGTATCGGGGTTGATGAGGCCCTTCTTGAAAGCCTCGTTCAGCTTGGCATAGTAGGGCTTGGCATAGGGCTGGTTGATGAAAGTGGTGGTCTCCCAGTTGCCGGAGTTGATGTCGATGATGACTTCGCCGTCGTTGGGGCGGCCCATCAGGTGCTGAACGGGGTTGATGAGGCAGAAGTGACGCCAGTCTTCGCAGAGGATGGCAAAGCCTTCATAGGCAGCGCCGTTCTCGTTGGTGGGGTTGGCGGCGATGAACTTCTCGATCAGGTCGAAGTACTGGTCGAGGGTCTTGATCTGGGGATAGCCGGCCCACTCCAGAACCTGCTTCTGGATGAAGAAGGACGGGCCGTTGCAGTAGTTCTGGATCTGGGCGTTGTAGTTGATGCCGTAGTTGGGGATGATGTACAGTTCGCCCGCTTCATTGACCAGCTGGGGCAGCAGGTCCTTGATGTGGTTGTACAGGTTGGGGGTCTTTTCTTCGCTGATGTAGGGCAGCAGGTCGATCAGAGCGCCGGCGGCGATAGCCTTCTCAGCGCTGTTGCCCGCGTTGAACAGGTCAGCGTAGTCTTCACCGGCGAACTTGGTGCCGAGGGTCTCGTCCAGGTCGCCAGCCAGGAATTCGATTTCGAACTTGACGCCAAACTCTTCTTCGATGAGTTTGTACATCTTGTTGTCTTCAGTGGGCTGATCGCCGGGTTCGCCGACGAACATGGTAACGGTGATGGGTTCCTCCGCCATAGCGAAGCTCGTCATGGACAAAAGCATCGTCAGGGCCAGGATTGCTGCCAACAGTTTACGCATGGTATCCACTCCTTTTTATTGACTTTTTGGGAATTTCTCTCCCATAACTTATAATATATTATATGCCTTATGAAACATTCGTACAATACCCTTTTCCACATATAATAGGACAAAAATATCCTTTTCATCTTTACTTGGGACATTTTTCAGGGTACAATGTAGAAAATGTTTTTCCGAAGGGAGCTCACCAGCCCATGAGCGGACTGTTTTACGAAAAGCGCAGCGAAAACCTGTTTGCCGGTTTCATCTGCGACCATCCATTTCCCACCCATGTGCACGACCCGGTGGAGATGGTGTACATCACCCACGGAACCGTTCGCATGACGGTGGACGGCCTCAGCCGCACGCTGGGTCCGGGCGAAACGGCGGTAATCTTTCCGGTCATCGCGCACAGCTACGACGAGGTGTCGCCCGACGCGCAGGGGCTTACGCTGATCTTCCTGCCAGAAACCATCAGCCAGTTCACGCGGATATTCCGCACGTCGTTTCCTTCCTGCCCGTTCGGCAGGCTGGACGTAAACAACAAGGAGCTGATGTGGACCATCGGCCAGCTGTCGCAGCCGCGCGAGGATGAGGGCCTCACAACGGCCTACCTGCATGTGTTTCTGGCGCATGTGCTGCCCACGCTTACGCTTCAGGGCACGGACAGCCACATGGAAAGCGGGCTGAGCTACCGGGTGCTTCATTATATATCCGAGCATTTCACCGAGGATATTTCGCTGGAAAGCACCGCGCAGGCGCTGGGCGTGAGCCGCATCCACCTGTCGCACATCTTTTCGCAGAAGCTGCGCATCAACTTCCGCCAGTACATCAACACCCTGCGCATCGACCAGGCCTGCCGCCTGCTGGGCGACCCGCAGTATTCCGTGGCGCAGGTAGCCGAGGAATGCGGCTATGCAAACCCCCGCACCTTCCACCGCGCGTTTTTGTCACAGTGCGGCATGCCGCCCAACCAGTTCCGTGCGCAGCTGGCCTCCGTCAAAACGGAGTTCAGGCAAAGCAGATAAATCCCAGCATGGCGCTGCCGCCGCCTTCATAGGCCAGGTACAGCGCCTGCTTTCCGTTTGGAATGCCGACGGGCGCACTGTACTCCGCCCACAGGTTGGTGTTGTGCAGCTCCATCGTGGCCAGATTTTCGCCGTCCGGGCTCAGGCGCACATGGATGCGTCCGCCGGTGCCGTAGCCGCGCAGCTTGAGGGTGATGCGCTCAACATCTTCAAAATCAAAATACTTGAAGCCCACAACGACTGTATCGTGCAGGTTGGCGATATAGCCGGGGATCTCGTCGCCATCGCGCCCTTCCTGCGTGATATAGGCCGCGCCCGGGGCGTTGCTGATCCTATCGCGCTTTGCATCGTACAGGTGGCAGGCGATATACGCCGGGTACTCGCCCTTCGCCGGCAGCGGCCCGCCGTTTAAACCGCAGGATGTGATCTCCACCTGCGGAATGCTGCCGTCGGGCAGGATGGCGATGGGCTCGGCGCAGCCCTGACGGCTGAACCAGGTGTTGTTGGTCTGCCGGTGATAGAACACATACCATTGCCCGGCAATTTCGATGATGCTGCCGTGGTTGTTGCCGCCCAGCGCCATGGGCAGCTGGGGCCTGCCAGGGAACAGGTCGCAGTTGCTGACGACCACGCCGCCGAACACAAAGCCGCCGTCGGGCCGGTCGCTGACGGCATAGCACAGCTCGTGCATAACCACCGAGGAGTACACAAAGTAATACTTTTCGCCCACCTTACGGATAGAAGGCGCTTCAAAGAAGGGGTGCTGTTCATACATCGTGCCCTGTGCGTACTCTACGCCGGGCACCACAAACTGCGGCCCCTCCAGCACGGTGAGCATATCCGCCGCCAGCTTCGTGACCATCGCGCCGTGGCGGTCTTTTCCGCCATGCGGGCAGAAGCCCGTATACAGCCACGTGACATCGCCCTCGGTGATCACGCCGGGGTCGAACTGCGGCTCGTCGCCCTGCGCCCGGCCCAGATACGTGCCGTCGGCATGATGCACATACCCGTAGAACTGATAGCGTCCCGCCGGTTCGTCGCACACCGCCACCGACACGATGTCCAGATGATCCAGCACATAGTACAGGTAATACCGCCCGTCCGGGCCCACGGTCACGTCCGGCGCATACAGACACATCTCGCCGTCGGCGTTCATGGGGTCGGCGTTGCGCGGGTAGATGACGCCCTCGTACCGCCAGTCGGTCAGGTCGTTCACGGGCGCAGACCAGCACACATAATCGCCCATGCAGAACACATAGCCGTTGAAGAAATCATGCGAGCCGTACACATACACCCGGTCGCCGAACACATAGGGTTCGCCGTCGGGAATGTACTCCCACGAAGGCAGATAGGGGTTGAAGCCGGGCTTTTTCATGGCGAAGGCCTCCTGTGTGGTTTTTGATGTTTTGTTTATCATAGCATAAAGCAGGCGATTTGCAAATGAAAAAAGGCTCCCCAATGGGAAGCCTTTTTTCATTAAAACACATTCGTAATAAAAATCTCCAGCCCGATCACGATCAGGATCACGCCGCCCAGGATGGACGCCTTGCCGGCCAGCTTGGTGCCGAACTTCTTGCCCAGTATCAGTCCGCCCATGCAGATGAAGAAGGTGACCACCGCGATAAGCAGGCAGCACACCAGCGCCATCAGCGCGCCGTAGTCGGCAATGGTGAATCCCACCGACAGCGCGTCGATGGAGGTGGCCACGCCCTGCACCGCCAGGCCCATCAGCCCCACCGGGCAGTGATCCTGCTCGCCGCCCTGCTCGTGCAGGCCCTCCCACAGCATCTTGCCGCCGATGTAGCCAAGCAGCAGCAGCGCGATCCACGGGATGAAGGTTTCAAACGCGGCGAAGGTATTGACGATGGTATGCACGCATACCCAGCCGATCATGGGCATCAGAAACTGGAAAAACGCAAACGTGCCCGCCATGGCGCTCATGCGGCCCTTTTTCATGCCGGGCTCGTTGAGACCGTTGGCCAGCGACACCGAAAACGCATCCATCGCCAAACCCACGCCCAGAAGAATGCTGTTGACAAAAAACCTCAAATCCCACGCCATTGTTCTTTTCCCCCTGTATGTTGATGAAAAAACCCCGGGCACAGCATCTTTGGCTGCGCCCGGGGTGAATGTGCGAACGGGCAGACTGCATGCATAGCCAAAAAAGCTGCACATGAGTCTCGCATATTAAAGCAAGCCAGGCCTTTTGGCCAGTATGTTGACTTGCTGCGCACCAGTCGGCACGCTTGCTACTCCCTCACAGGACGAGGATATATATACCATCTTTTGCATCTGTTAGTCAACACTAACAAGCCTGTCGTTCAGACAACAAAAACCTCCCGCAGCCAAAACCGCGGGAGGCAGAAAAAGCATTCCTTACAGACGGGCCACGCCGGTATCGCGGGCAGCCTGCGCAACGGCAGCAGCCACAGCGGGGCCAACGCGCTTGTCGAAGGCCTTGGGCATGATGTAGTCGGCAGACAGCTCCTCGTCGCTGACCAGGGAAGCGATGGCGCGGGAAGCGGCCATCTTCATTTCCTCGTTGATGTCAGAGGCGCGAACGTCCAGCGCGCCGCGGAAGATGCCCGGGAACGCCAGCACGTTGTTGATCTGGTTGGGATAGTCGCTGCGGCCGGTGCCAACGACGGCGGCGCCGCCTTCCTTGGCCTTGTCAGGGTAGATTTCAGGCACGGGGTTGGCCATGGGGAACACGCAGGCGCCGGGAGCCATGGTGGCCACCATTTCGGGGGTGACAACGCCGGGGGCGGACACGCCGATGAACACGTCAGCGCCCTTCATGGCGTCAGCCAGGGTGCCCATGAGGTGCTCGCGGTTGGTGACCTTGCTGATGGCTTCGTGAGCGGGGTTGAGGCCTTCCATGCCTTCGCAGATGATGCCGAAGCGGTCCACCATGGTCAGGTGCTTCACGCCCAGGTTCATGAGATGCTTGCCGATGGAGATGCCGGCAGCACCAGCGCCGTTGATGACGACCTTGATCTCGTCGATCTTCTTGTTGACCACGCGCAGGGCGTTGATCATGGCGGCGGCCACAACGATGGCGGTGCCGTGCTGGTCATCATGGAAAACGGGAATGTCGCAGATTTCCTTCAGGCGACGCTCGATTTCAAAGCAGCGGGGCGCGCCGATATCTTCCAGGTTGATGCCGCCGAAGCTGCCGGAGATCAGGTACACGGTACGCACGATCTCGTCAACGTCCTTGCTGCGCACGCACAGGGGGAAAGCGTCAACGTCGGCAAACTCCTTGAACAGGCAGCACTTGCCTTCCATAACGGGCATGCCGGCCTCGGGGCCGATGTCGCCCAGGCCCAGCACGGCGGTGCCGTCGGTGATCACGGCCACCATGTTGCTGCGGCGGGTCAGATCCCAGGACTTGTTGTAGTCGTCCTTGATCACCAGGCAGGGCTCGGCAACGCCGGGGGTGTAGGCCAAAGACAGCTCCTCGGAGCAGGTAACGGGGGTACGGGAAACGACTTCGATTTTGCCGTTCCACTCATAGTGCTTTTTCAGGGCTTCGGCTTTAACGTCCATGACGGGGAACCTCCTTCAGTATGTGTTCC
The DNA here is from genome assembly GCA_017473345.1 of Clostridia bacterium. GTDB lineage: Bacteria > Bacillota > Clostridia > Christensenellales > Aristaeellaceae > Limiplasma. The sequence goes on from JAFULL010000028.1 coordinate 9,975, forward strand.
TGCAAAAAATCAGGCATTACTTGTAGCTGGATTCCAGACCGGCCACGTCCACCTTGCCCAGATACTTTTCAGCATCCATGCCCAGGTACTTGGCCATGTCGATCATTTCCGCAACGGTGTTGATGTTGACGTCGATGCCGTTGGCCATGCGGTCGGCATAAGCGGCAACTTCCTTCTCGCCGTGGGTGTAGATGCGGGTAGCGCCGTCGGCCTTGGGAGTGTCGCGCAGCTCCTGCAGGTAGGCGGAGAAGTGGGCCTTGATGGCCTCGGCGTCGCCGAACACGCTGGGATCCACCGCCATGAAGCCGTGGCAGGTGCCGGACTTGTTGCCAACGTTAACGTGGCTGGAGGGAGTGCCCTGAGACAGGATGGAGCAGAAGATCTCGCACATCATGCCGTAGCCGTAGCCCTTGTGGCTGCCCAGCGTTTCGGTGCTGCCGCCCAAAGGCATGATGCCGCCGCCGTTCTTGGCAACGATGTTGGCCAGAACGTCCTTGGCGTCAGAGGAGGGATGGCCGTCCTTGTTGAGGGCCCAGCCTTCAGGCAGGGGCTTGCCCATCTTGTTGTACACTTCCAGCTTGCCGCGGGTGACCACGGTGGTGGAGGCGTCAAAAAAGAAGGGATAGGGATCGGCGGGCAGAGCCAGCGCGATGGGGTTGGAGCCGATCATCGCCATGCGGGCGAAGGTAGGCACCATGATGGCTTCGCTGTTGGTCATGGCCATGCCCATCAGGCCCTGGTCGCAGGCCATCTTGGCATAGTAGCCGGCGATGCCGAAGTGGTTGGAGTTACGCACGGACACGATGGCCATGCCGGTCTTCTTGGCCTTTTCGATGGCCAGTTCCATGGCCTGATGGCTGACCAGCTGACCCATGGAGTCGTGAGCGTCGATCACGGCGGACACGGGGGTCTCGTGAACGATTTCGGGCTTGGCGTCGATCTTGATCAGGCCCTTTTCGATGCCCTTGTGATAGCGAACCAGGCGCTGCATGCCGTGGCTTTCAATGCCGTACAGGTCAGACAGCAGCAGAACGTCGGTGATGATGCGGGCTTCGCTCTCGTTGAAGCCAAAGGTCTTGAAAGCGTCCATGCAGAAGGTGTTGAGTTGTTCATATGTATACCGGATCGATTGAGCAGCCATGTCGGATGCCTCCTTTATATGATATCCCTATTATATACCACACAGGCCGGTTTCTCCAACCCCCAAAGTGATGATTTTGTTAAATGAAGGACATGTTTTTTTCAAAAAAGCACTTTCCACATGGAAAGTGCTTATCAGATGGAGTGATGTATGCCGCCTGCGCGGCAGGTGAAGCATTCAGGAGATTGTTTCTTTGGCAGTGCGATGGATGCGATCAGCATCACGCGAAGGGATGCGCGGGCATCGTCCAGTGAGCGGAATTCTTCACTGATGTACCCCAGCCAGACGGAGAATGAAGAAATGAAGACGCTGCTTCGCAGCGAATGAAGTACCTCGCTGCGCTCGGAATGAAGCGAAGCGCCCGCTTGCTTTATTTTCTTCATTTCTTCATTAGCGCAGCGGCTTCATGCCCGAAGGGCGCTTCATTGAAAAAAGCACTTGCTTTCGCAAGTGCTTTTTTCTTGGTGCGGGAAACAGGACTTGAACCTGCATGTCCGTGAGAACACATGAACCTGAATCATGCGCGTCTGCCAATTCCGCCATTCCCGCAGAATACCTTCTCTGGCTAAGAGAAGGATTTTGGTGGGCAGGGGTGGATTCGAACCACCGAAGTCTGCGACGGCAGATTTACAGTCTGCTCCCTTTGGCCACTCGGGAACCTACCCATGTTAATGATACAATCTTTCTGAGCCAGAGAAAGAAGGTGGAGCCGGCGAAGGGACTTGAACCCGCAACCTGCTGATTACAAATCAGCTGCTCTGCCAATTGAGCTACACCGGCAAGTTAGCTCAGGCAAAGGAAGTGGCGACCCGGAAGGGGCTCGAACCCTCGACCTCTAGCGTGACAGGCTAGCGCTCTAACCGACTGAGCTACCGGGCC
>JAFULL010000029.1 GCA_017473345.1 Clostridia bacterium
CCTACAAGAAGGAAATGACCGAAGCCGGTAAGAAGTACTTCTCTGTTGCTTCCGGTGGCGGCACTGGCCGTACCCTGCATCCCGACAACATGGCTGCCGGCCCCGCCTCCTACGGCATGACCGACACCCTGGGCCGTATGCACTCCGACGCTCAGTTCGCCGGTTCCTCCTCCGTGCCTGCTCACGTTGAGATGATGGGCCTGATCGGCGCTGGCAACAACCCCATGGTCGGCATGACTGTCGCCGTGGCCGTTGCGATCGAGGAAGCTTCCAAGTAAGCCGAATCTTTCAAGGAGCTTGTCCTTACGGACAAGCTCCTTTTTGTATGCAAAAACTGCATGTCAGACTTTTCGGTCAGACATGCAGTTTTTAAAAGCTCTTATGCAAACAACTTTTCCGCTGCTTTACGCATATAGGCAGATGCCGCCATATATGCCTCATGATCCGGCAGATGCTCCACAAAAACAGGCACATCCCCATCCAATTCACAAGCCAGCTTCAGCACCAGCGGCAGATCAATGCTTCCCTGCCCGGGCGGCACTTCCTCCACGCAAAGAGGCAGGCGCAAATCATCAATCAGAACGTCTTTGGCATGAATGCTGCGGATATGCGGCCCAAGCAGCTCAAAGCACTTGCGGATAAAGGCGGATGAATCCCTGTAACGATCAATGCCGTTGATCATATTGCAATAATCCAGATGCACCTGAAATGCAGGTCTGTCAACATCTTTGATCATCTGCAGATACTCCTGGGGCGACTCGGGGCACATCCACGGCATGGGTTCAATGGAAAAGCAGGTTTTTTGAGGCTTGACTGCATCGATAATTTGCTGTGTCGTCGTAATGGCTTCTTCGTAAAAAGCCTTTGAAGCATGTTCAGGATGATAGCCATCCCACAAATCCGCCCACGAACCAATAATATTCACGCAGCAGTTCGCACCCACTTCCTCCGCCAGTTCCAGCTGACGAATAGCCCATTCGATATTGGCCGCCTTTTCTGCCGGATCGCGCGACATGCAGTTGCGCCATACGCCAACCTCGCCGATCAGCAGATCGTTATCCTGCGCACAGCGAAGATAGTCCTGCCTCACGCTTTTTGGCGCGGTGCTGTCCACAGGAAAGATGACTGCTGTATATCCCAGTTCACGCACATGAGCAAGCCACTCCGCAGGCGAAGCATACGGTTTCATCACAGAACCGCCAAGTCTCATGGTCTTCTCCCCTTTCATCACCAGTTGAAAGCACCCATGCGAACCACGGAAGGATCAATGCTGTCAAGATCCTTCGAACATGTCATGGCCATGGTATAAGCAAGCGAACGCGTGATATCCTCAACGGCTTTCTGTACACCAGCGGCGCCGTTTTCCCTCAGACTGTTCATCAGCGGACGGCCAATGGAACAGGCCTTTGCACCCAAGGCCAAAGCCTTGAATACATCCAGACCAGTTTGCAGGCTGCAGTCCACAAACAGCGGAATCTTTCCTTCTGTTTCCTGCAGAATTTCCGGCAGAATCATCAGCGGCGGCACAGCGCTGTCCAGTCGTCCATTGTGATGAGAAATCACCATACCCTGTACGCCTGCGTCTGCGCATTTGCGCGCATCCTGTTTGCTCAATACCCCCTTGATAACAAACGGAAGTGAGGTACTTTTCACAACCTCTGCCACTTCTGCCTGTGTCATCGGAAACATGGGCATATCTTCGATCACATCATAGCCGTGGCGTACGTCAAAAGCATGATCGATGTCAATGCCTACTGCCAGCACACCGCATTCTTCCGCGTGACGAATCTTGTCACGAATGCTGCTGCGGTCGGCATAGGGTTTGATGATCTTGATCACAGAAGCACCCGAAGCAACCATTGCCTCCAGTTCTTCTTTGGGACCCATGCCGCTCCATACCACTGCGCCTGCCGCCGATGCACCGCACGCCATTTCAGCCATGCCGTTGGGGTATGTGTTGCCCAAATGAGACAATGCGCCGGTCATTACAGGAGTGGCGAATGTTTTACCATAATGCGTCATCTGCGTGGATGGCATTACCGCATCCAGATGGCGCATTTCAACCAACAGGCTGTCCAGATAAGCCCGCGTGATCACATCAGACGAAACAGAACGCTTTTCCATGCTGTATCCCCCTTATTTACCGTTGGCATAAACCTGCGACAGTGTCCACATCCACTTGTTGGCCGGACAGATCCATACTTCCTTGTAGGTTGCTGTGCAAACCTGCGGCCAGTACGGTGCGTCGGCGTCATCCAGCGTCTGAATGCCAACAGGCATCTGGCCGATGGTCTGGCCTGGCTGCACAGCGTATTCATCTGTCCATTCATAACCCTCGCCATAAATCAGAGACTGGGCAAACGGATTTTTGCCCACCGTCCACTCCAGCTGACGCTGTACCAGCGAGGCAGCTTCCTTATCTCCGGTGATGCGCGCAGCTGCACCCAATGCCGTTGCCTGCGAAAGCAGCACGTTCAGATTGCCGCGGAAGGAGAACCATACCGGGAATTTGCGCAGATAGTATCCTTTGCCAAGTGCAATGCCCTGCTGCACCTGTTTTTTGAAATCACGCAGATTGTCCTCATCGCCGCAGATGATGGTCGGCAGCACCATCTCCGGATGATCGATGGCCTCATCCTCGTGGTACACGCCTTCAGGCAGCATGCCCCACGGATCGGTATAGGCTGCGCCTGTCTTGGCATATTCGCAGTACAGACGCAGCGCATTCATCCAATGCGGATGATCCGGATGATCCGGGCACAGTTCACACAGTGTAGAAAGACCCATCGTGAGATACTGCTCAAACGAATGATGGGCGTGATGCCAGATCATGGTGTGCTTTGTATCCCACCAGAAGAAACCGCGAACGGGGCGATCCCAGTCAGGAAGTTCCGTCTGCTGGCACTGCATCAGCAAACGCGCATATCCAGCCGCCACTTCCAGATACTCCTGCATACCGGCACGGTACAGTTCAGCCGCAGCACTGACAGCAGCCGCATACAGCTTGACGTCCTGTTCACCCGTGTCGTTGTTAAAGAAATCAACCGTCTGATCGCGCTGTGCCTTGACTGCGAACTGGAAATCCTCGTGGGCAATACGCAGGGCGTACCGTGACAGCACCGGATCAGACTCACGCAGAGCATAAGCGCCCAGCGCTTCTGCATAGGCGGATACAAAGTTGGTAAAGGGACTGGTGGTCGGAATGGAAATGACGTCATCTTCCGTTCCGATGATGCCGTCCGTCCAGATGGAAAGGGACGAGTAGGAAGAACGATAGCCGTCGCCAAAACGCACTTTCAGCACATAATCAAGACCCCAGCGAGCTTCCTTCAGCACACGCTCGTGCAGTCGCTCGCGCATACCGTCTTCCCCTTCCAGCGAGCGTGCCAGCAGGAACAGCGCCGCCGTACCGTCGGCGGTATTGTTCATACCCTGCGCCAGGTCCGCCGCATCATGCCAGCCGCCATTTGCCACGATGGCACGTCCATCCGGATGTTTGAGCAGCAGATCCGTATGGCAGGCGCGATGTTTTCCTTCCACTGCCACGCCGCAGCGCTGCGACAGGTAGAAATTGAGCACCTTCCAGATGGAGGCATCCCACACCTGCTCATCAATATCAAATGCACGAGTGCTGATCTCCCCTGCCTTCAGCAAATAACGGCCCGGCTGGATGATCTCGCTGAAATCCATCACGCACAGTCCATCACGCTTTTCCACAGGCTTGGTGAGTACTACGCGCCCTGTGCCGGTTTCCACCACATGGAACTGTTTGGCATCAAGACTTTCCGCTGCAACTGCCTGCTTTTTCTCATGCGGATGATAACCGCTTCCGCTGAAGGCAATGACGCCCTCACCGGGGATCCAGCCTTCGCATACGTCAGCTTCCACCTTCTGCAGTTCCAGCCGGGCCAGATACCATGTGCAGGTATCCACCGTATCAAATTCATGCCCGCACATATCATATTCCAGCGCGACGCCCACCACATTGTCGCGATGAACATGAGGGATCTCCACAGTGATGTGGTTCCACTGATCCGGCTTCAAGTTCACATTGTGAGCACCCTCGCGGAAATACTTATCCGGCACGGGATGCTCGCCTTCGTTATACAGCTGCACACGCACACACAGGGACTTCATGCCCGGCACATGCGGCCATACCCACAGAGACAGCCGGTTCCAGTCCTGCCAGTTTTCATGATCGATCACGCGCATGGCACCGGGCTCGGAATAAATACGGCCCCTGCCACGCCCAGGCAGCCAGTCCGGCAGATTCGATTTTGCCGTGAACTTCAGGCTTGTCCTTCCATCCAGCACATGTTCGTCTGACAGTTCGATCGCGGCGTAGGGCGTGAGTGTTTTCCACCCGTCCAGCGACTGCATATCATCCAGAAGTCTGGTTTCGATGACCGGCTTTGTGCGCAGACGAGCGTCGGTCGTTTCATTCTCATCGATTGGCATGATTTTGTGCGCATCTCTGGAAAGGTCTATCAGTCTCTGCAAGCGTTCTTTCATTGTCCGTCCTCCTGTTTTGGGCTGTATGCAGTCATCCAGCCTTCGTATTCTGTAAGGAAGTCCTCCGCCTTTTTCACCATTCTCACGCCGACAGTATCTGTGTCAGCAAAGCCAAAGCTGATGACCAGCTGCCCGAAATAACGGTCGATGATCCATACATTCAGCCGCAGCGTCTGTGGCTCTGCCCACGCGGCAGACGCTGCGCAGCAATAGCGGAAACCGGTGATTTCATGCACATTGCCGCGCCAGTCCGAATAACCCAGCTGAGGGAAGAAACCCATTTCGTTTTCTCCCATACCAAAGGGCAGCCGCTTTTCACCCTGTGGATTGATATAGGTAAACACGCCTTTTCCCATTCCGTCAAAATCCAGTCTGAAACGGCTGATCTGCATGGGATTGTCCATACATTCAAACCAACGCCCGTTGATTTCATCCGTAAAAGCAGACGATGTTTCGCCAAGTGCAACCGGCAGTCCTGTTTCCGACAGTTCGAATGGCCCTTCTTCCGGCAACGGCTCATCCGTCATGTGGTCGACAATGCATTCAAAAACAGAATCAAAAATCAGCGCGTTCATTTTTTCAGCAGCCAGCTGATTATCGCCTGTACAGACAAACACAAAATCCTTGTCCGGCACACAAATGGCGAACTGACTGCCCATTCCATTGAAGGAAAATCCTCCGCGATAGGTCATCCAGAACTGATAACCATAGCCGCAGCTGTTATAGTGCAGCTTGTTTTCCATATTGTTGTCCGTGCGTTTGGTGGTAGCCAGCGTCAGGTAGTCTGCATCCAACAGCTGCTTCCCTTCCCACTGGCCTTTGTGCATAACCAGCCGGGCAAAGTTCATCAGCGCACGCGGCGTAGCGATCAGTGCCGAATCGCCCCAGGGCGTTCCATCCGGCGTTTCAAGCATCTGCGCATTTTCAAAGCCGCCAATCCGGTCCAGCGCGATTCTGCGCAGATAATCCATGAACGGCATGCCGCTGACCCGTTCCACCAGCACGCTCAGGATATACGAACCGGTGCTGTCGTAGTGGAACAGCGTGCCGGAAGGCTTAACAGGCTTCTGTGCAAAGTAAAAGGCAGTGCGGTCTGTAACGCCCGGCTGAAACCAGTTGATGTCGGCAAAGCAGGTGCACATCATCAGCATATGGCGGATGGTCTGCTTTTGCAGTTCCGGCGGCACAACCGCAGGCAGCTTGTCCGGGAAGTAACGGATGATCGGATCATCCAGTCCCAGCTTTCCCTCCGCCGCCAGCTGGCCAACGGCTACCGAAACAAAACTCTTGGTGACCGAATACATGCGGTGGGGCGTACGGGCAGTAAAGGGCTTCCAGTAATGTTCCAAAAACAGCCCGTCTCCCCTGGCCATCAGAACCGAATGCAGATTGATACCATTTTTCTTAAAACGGTCAAACAACTGCTGCAGATGCCGTTTGTTGACGCCGGCTTGTGCAGGCGAGATCCTGCGCATTCGTCCGTCCTCCTTCATTCGATGGGAAAATCAAAATAGGTATCAGGATAAGGATCCGGTGTGACCATGTAATGCCACCATTCTTCTTTCAGCAGGCGAAAACCATTGCTGCACATCACGCTGCAAAGCAGTTCGCGGTTGGATTGCTGCTGTTGAGTCAAACCTTCCGCACCGTGATGGGAACGCTCGTCCATAAAATCAAATATGCTGCCCATGTCCACTTCCTGCATGGTCTGCATGTCCACCAGTGTCAAATCGACAGCGCACCCTCTCGTATGCCCAGACTTTTTGGCAATATATCCCTTTTCAAACATATCGGCCTTTGCAACGCGCGGATAATGGATGGGTTTGCGGCGATCATCATCCGCATCCGCACCCCAGCGCACAAAATCATCCACGGCACGCTGAGGACGATAGGAATCAAAAAACTTGATCAGGTAACCCTTTTCACGGAAAATCGCAGCTGCTTTTACCAGCCGCTGCGCCGCTTCGCGGGTCACCACGACCAGCGGCGCGTTATAACCGTCCACTTTGCGGCCCAGAAAATTGTCGGTGCCTGCGTACTTGGCATCTATGATACAGTCCTCAATGACATCATCAATATACAAAAATCCATCCGGAAGCCCTTTTTTGCAAATACCCTTCGTACTTTGGTTCATTGCGGTCAGCCCCTTTTTCAATTGTACAAAATCTGCATTCATCATACCATATGCCCAAACGCCGCGCAAGTCAAAAACACCCGACAAGCGGGTGTATCAAAAGGTTATTCAAAATGATGCATAATCATTTCAAACGCCAGACCCAGTCCGGGAAGCAGACTGTCTATTTCAACATATTCCTCGCGTGTATGCGCACCTGCACCCTTGTAGCAGCCCAGGCACACTGCCGGAATGCCCATAGAAAGCGGGATATTGCAGTCCGTCGATCCTGAACGGTACGCCAGTTCAACGCCATAGTGCTTGTGAACCGCCTGCATCGCACGATCCATCAGCTGTTTTTCAAGTGCAGAATCCACCTCGCCCGAGCACGGGCGATCACCCACAAGCTCCACGTTGACTTCAATGCCCTTGGCTCGATAGAATGCCACAGCTGCATCCAGATGGGCCTGCATCACTTCAAGCGATTCACGCTCATCTGAACGGAACTCATAGAGCATTTCCGCCTGCTGGGCAATGGTGTTGACGGATGTTCCACCGCTGATTGCCCCCACATTATAGGTGGTTTTTCCCTTCGCAGGCACCTTCATGGCATACAGTGCATCAATCATGGAGGCCAGGCAGGCAATGGCATTGCGGTTGCCAAAATTGCTGTAAGAGTGGCCGCCCTCGGTTTTGATCTCAATGCGGTATCGTTTGGAACCGACCGCCTTATTGACGCAGGTGGAATACTGGCCATCCAGCGAAATCCATTCCGTTATGCGGTCACCATAATCCCGCATGATCCTGCGCGAACCTTTCAGGTTTCCAAGCCCCTCTTCGCAGGCATTGATCACCAGCAAAACGCCCGTACCAGTCGGCTGAATCTGTTTTTGGGCAATGTATTTGGCAACCGTCATCAGCGCAGCCACATTGGCGGTATCATCCCCTATGCCGGGGCAGTAGATCCGACCATTTTCAATCTGCAGCGGCAGCTTCTCCCTATCCGGAAATACGACGTCACTGTGCGCCATATAGACGACCAGCGGCCCTTCCATGCTGCCGAGAGGGTAAACAATATTCAGTGCCTCATCGATATATACCCCTTGGGCGCCCTGCCTCTCAAGCCACTCTTTGCAATACTGTGCCCGGCGCTCCTCATGATGGGACGGCGCGGGAATCTGTGCCAGTTCCACCAGCAGATCAAAGGCTTCCTGCTGATGCGCCTGAATATACGCCATCATTTCCTGCTGCATGATATTCCCCCTTTGTAAGGTATATAAACAGTATAGCACAAAAATCATGACTCGCTTTGTTTTCTGCAGTTTTTATGTATTCGCCGATTGAATATGCCTGCAGAATTGACTATAATATTGAAAAACCATACCTTTCGGCTGACAGCTATACCGAAAAAGAAGAAGGGAAAAAGATGGTGAACAATTATTTTGTCTGGGTAGAAATCACAGCAAACCGGGAGCTGATTCTGGAAAAAGAACGTTTTGCCCAAGCAATGCAGCAGTGTGCAAACTGCGGGATTGACTCTGTCATTTTAAGCATCAAGGATACATCCGGCTTTGTGCTGTATCCAAGCCAATATGCTCCACATTATTCGAAATATGACGAACGCTTCCTGGAAAAGGACTATTTACAGCAGTGTCTGGAAATCATCCACGAAAAAGGAATGAAGATCTATGCTTCATTCGACGTTTTCACAGAAGGCAACAAGCGTAGAAAGAATCCCTGCATGAAAGGCCTGACGGAAAAGGGCTGGATGTGCGAAGTTTACGGTCTGGATCAGGACGACAAACCGGTGGTCCAGTCCGTCGCCGATGAAAAGCCCATACAGACGATCGGCTCCATTGATGATTTTGGTGAAATTTTTGTGAATCCGGCCAATGATGAGGTCGTCCAGTACGAGCTTTGTCTGATCGAAGAGGTGATGAACCGCTATGAAATCGATGGTATCGTCCTGGATCGCGTCAGGTATGTAGGCCTCAGTTCTGACTTCAGCCAGCTGTCGATCAGCAAATGGAAGCAGGCGAGCGGCATTGAGGGCGAGGTTAATCTTGACGATATTTATCAACTGAAGAAAGTCAATGGCGAGATCGAAATTGAATACGGAAAATACTTTGGTTCTTTTAACACCTTCCGCGCGCAGCTGATTCATGATTTTATTCGGAAAGTGCGCAAATGTGTCGATAACGCCAACAAAAAGATTGATTTCCTCGATTACACAGGCTCATGGTATCCGCTGTACTACCTGATGGCGGCAAACTGGGCGTCGCCGGAACATCTGGAGGTTTCCTACCCTGCCACCGATGCAGCGGAGTATGCAAAAACGGGTTATATTCGATATGTCGACCGAATGCTGTCCGGTTTTTATTATGAAGATGTGGAAATCCGCGAAGCACAGGAGCATCAAAAGCCCGCAGACTGGTACAGTGTGGAAGGCTCCGCTGACATTGCTTATGCTGTAACAAAGCATGAAAAGCCCATCCTTGGCAGTTTGTATCTTTTCCAGTACAAGGACGATCCAGCAAACATCCAAAGAGCCATTGATATGTGCTTCCGAAAGTCTGACGGATGCATGCTGTTTGATCTGAGTTATTTGGTGCAAAATAACTGGTGGAAATATGCTGTCAGGCAGACGGACTAAACTGCACCTCTTCCATTTCTCAAAAAGAATAGAAAAAAGTCCTGAAATCATAAGATTTCAGGACTTTTCATGGTCTGGGTGAGAGGATTCGAACCTCCGGCCTCTTGAACCCCATTCAAGCACGCTACCAAACTGCGCCACACCCAGATATATGATTCGCCATTTCAGGCGCGAATCATATTGTACCCGCACACCGATATGATGTCAAGTGTTTTCTGTATTTTTTTATTTTTTCTTTTTAATCACCCGTTATTCACCTTTTCATCACAACCATTCAATGCTTCGCAGATCTGGCCATACACGCCGCGCATTCTCGTCAAGCAGCTGTACATCGCGCACATTCTCAAACAACATAATCTGCACTCTACGCCCCGTTTTCTTCCATCGTCCGCACACACGACCATGCAAAAGCACAGCTGGCATTACAATGCCGGCCAGGTTGAAAATCCCTCGCAGATGCTCCGGGGGTAAAAACAAACTTTCTTTTTTCTCATAACCCAGCATCAGCGGGTCAAACCCGGCAAGAAAAATACATGCCGGCATGCTGTCGTTCGATACATCATCCGTTGGAATCCAGAAATATGTCCTTCCTTCGCAAACATTCGAAGAGACTGGCAGTTCATCCAGCCATTGTCTGACCCGACTTTGCGTCGTACCGAAGAAATAGGCTGCATCGCGGATAGTGGCCGGACCATAATGGGTGAAATACCGGCGCGCCAGTTCCAGTTCTGCTGCTCTCTCCTCCATTGGTTCAAACGGTTCACACAGCTGAAAGGCCTTCTTCTCCTGCACTTTGTGGCAGATGCGTCCTTCCTCGCAAAGGGCGCGGATCAATCCTCCCCACGGGTTAAAAAGGCTGTCTGCTTCATCAGGCGTCATTCCTGTCCGAAAGCACTGTTCTTTCAGCTGTTCACGTTCGTCGATTCCAGAGTTGATCAGTTGAACAATCAAATCAGCAAAAAAGCGCTTTCGTTCACCACTTACCTTTTCATCATCAGCCATTGTGTCGCATGGCCTGAGAAAATGGCTTCGTCCCTGATGCAGCATGAGCGGAAGATCCTGCCGGTCAAACACATGCATAGTGCCGCGAAGCGTCCAGTTTTTGATCAGCTGCTGCGTTTCAACCGCTGTACAGCGGATGGCTAGCGCATGCAAGGCGTTGGAAAGAAACTGCGCCTGCACGCCGCACAAATCATGCACAGCAGTTGCCACATCTGTCTTTTGCAGCAAATGCTGACCGGCCATCTGCCTGAGCATGATTTCTTCCCGTTCCATACCCATCCCCCTTCTGTCGTATAAAAAGGGCGGAGCACTCGCCCCGCCCTGATGCACTTGAAAAGATTGCTGCTTACGGCTGTTTGCCGATGTAAGCCAGAATGCCGCCGTCCACATACAGAATGTGGCCATTGACAAAATTGGAGGCATCGGAGGCCCGGAACACAGCCGGGCCAATCAGGTCTTCCGGATCGCCCCAGCGGCCGGCAGGCGTCTTGGAAACGATGAAGCTGTCAAAGGGATGACGGCTTCCGTCTGCCTGACGCTCACGCAAGGGCGCGGTCTGCGGCGTTGCAATGTAACCGGGGCCAATACCGTTGCACTGAATATTCTGCCCGCCAAATTCGGAGCAGATATTTCGGGTCAGCATTTTCAGGCCGCCCTTGGCAGCAGCATATGCGCTGACCGTTTCGCGGCCCAGTTCACTCATCATGGAACAAATGTTGATGATCTTGCCATGTCCCTTGCGGATCATGGAAGGAATGCACGCTTTTGCCATGATGAACGGAGCGGTAAGGTCAACGTCAATCACCTTACGGAAGTCCTCGGCACTCATCTCGCACATGGGAATGCGCTTGATGATGCCCGCGTTGTTGACCAGAATGTCGATCACGCCAACTTCCTTTTCGATCGTAGCAATCAGTTCGCCAACAGCCTTTTCATCCGTAACATCGCAGACGTAGCCATGTACGGGAATATTCTGTTCCGCATACGCAGCAAGGCCCTTATCCACCAGTTCCTGATTGATGTCGTTGAACACGATGGAAGCGCCAGCCTGCGCCAGGCCGCACGCAATGGCAAAGCCAATGCCATAGCTGCCGCCGGTCACCAGCGCAACCTTGCCTTCCAGAGAGAACATTTCGTTCATCGGAATCAAACTCCTTTTGAAAGAAGCTTAGCGCTGCACACGACCGCTGCCGCTGCCCTTCATGAGGCTTTCCACTTCGCTGACGCTGACGCGGTTGAAGTCGCCGCCGATGGTGTGCTTCAGGCAGGAAGCAGCCACAGCAAACTCCAGAGCGGTCTTCTCGTCGTCGTAGTTGTTCAGGCCGTAGATCAGGCCGCCGCCGAAGCTGTCGCCGCCGCCAACGCGGTCAACGATGTCGGTGATGCGGTACTTGCGGCTGAGGTAGAAGTCCTTGCCATTGTACAGGCAGGCGCTCCAGTCATTGTGGTTGGCGCTCTTGCTTTCACGCAGGGTAATGGTAACACGCTTGACGTTGGGATAGGTATCCATAGCCAGCTTGGCGATAGCCTTATACTGCTCGATATTCAGCTCGCCCTCTTCCACGGAAGAAGCGCTCTCAGCCTTCAGCAGCAGGGACTTCTGGAAGTCCTCTTCGTTGGCGATGATGGTGTCAACATACTTGACCAGCTCGGTCATGATCTCATCGGCAGACTTGCCGTACTTCCACAGGTTCTTGCGGTAGTTGAGGTCGCAGCTGACATGCAGGCCCAGTTCCTTGGCGGCCTTCACGGCTTCCAGGCTCAGTTCGGCAGCGCCTTCGCTGATGGCGGGAGTGATACCGGTGATGTGGAACCAGGTAGCGCCGTCAAAGGCCTTCTTCCAGTCGATATCGCCCACCTTGGCTTCGCAGATAGCGGAGCCGGCGCGGTCATAGATCACCTTGGAGGGACGCTGCACAGCACCGGTCTCGAGGAAGTAGATGCCCATGCGGCCGTCCTTGCGGACGATATTGGAGGTATCAACGCCAAAGCCGCGCAGTTCACGCAGGCAGGCTTCGCCGATATCGTTCTTGGGCAGCACAGTCACAAAAGCGGTCTCCATGCCGTAGTTGGCCAGAGAAACGCTCACGTTGGCTTCGCCGCCGCCAAAGGTAGCCTCCAGACTGGGAGACTGGAAGAAACGCTCATATCCGGGGCTCTTGAGACGAAGCATAATTTCACCAAAAGTAACTACCTTGGCCATTGGAAAACATCCTTTCTTTTAAGACAACTATGTTGGGAAAGTGGCATACATCCACCACTGGACGCGGAAGTCCATTCGGGCGTCCTGCCCGTTCGGCGGAGTGGAAGCAGACACAGTCTGCCTTACTTCTGCAGCAGGTGGATGGCGAAGCCGCCGATCTCGTTCTTGAGGTAAATGGCGCGCAGCTTTCCGTCGCGCATGATGGCGCTTTCGTCATCAAACTCGAAGCCGCGGCGTTCCATGTGCCAGCGGGCGCGCTTGATGGAATTGCAGGCAATGGCGATATGGCCGTGCGTGCCGCGGAAGGGGATCTTCATCACTTCGAAGCCCTCGCCCACGAAGGTGGCGTTGGCATGTTCGTCCAGTTCCCAGCCCAGCAGCTTGGCCAGCAGACCGGCATCCTTGGCAGCCTGTTCGGGAGAACCGCTGTTGACGCCCACATGCTTGACCTCCAGGCCCAGCATCTTGTTGACAGCGCTGCGGGTCAGGTTCTCAATGCGCTTCCAGTCCTTGGCAGCCACAGCATCAGCGGGAACCATCCAGCTGCCGCCGCAGGCGATGACCTTGTTGAAGCTCAGGTAATCGTTGAGGTTGCTCTCGCTCACGCCGCCGGTGGGCAGGAAGGTCACAGCGCCGTAGGGAGCCGCCATGGCCTTGATCAGCTTCAGGCCGCCCAGAGGCTCAGCAGGGAAAAACTTGACGGTCTTCAGGCCCAGAGAAAGCGCCACTTCGATGTCGCTGGGGTTGCCGCAGCCAGGCACGATGGGCACGTTCTTTTCCTGGCAGTACTTGACGATTTCGGGATTGAGGCCAGGAGAAACGATATAGGTAGCGCCTGCGTTGACAGCACGGTCGACCTGATCCTTGGTAAGCACGGTGCCGGCGCCCAGAATGACCTCGGGCAGTTCCTCATGCACGCGGCGGATGGCTTCTTCGGCAGCGTCAGAACGGAAAGTGATTTCAGCAACAGGCAGACCGCCGTCAGAGAGCGCCTTGCAAAGCGGCACAGCATCAGCAGCATCTTCAACCTTGATCACGGGCACAATACCGGCAAGGGACAGTTTCTCAAGCATTTCCATAATCGTTTTTCCTCCCTGTTTGTCTATCATTTGTACCGGTCAAAACCGGCCAACAGGCATTGGCAGAAAGGCACGCAAGCGCCCTTCATTTCCATCTTACAGAATACCTGTTCTTTGATTTGTTTGCAATACTTTTTAAGAATTTATCAGGTTTTCAACAAAAATTATACGATTACAGCGTAACGCCGGTCTTGAAGATCGCCAGGTCATGATAGCCGTTTCGTTCGCTGCACACCTGTTCGCCCGATGCCACACGCAGCACATAGTCCATCAGATCCTGGGCAAGCTGCGGCAGTTCCGTACCACTGAGCAGCCGTCCGGCATTGAAGTCGATCCAGTTGCTCTTGTGACTGGCCAGCTTTTCATTGCTGGCAATCTTCACAGTGGGCACAGGTGATGCAAAGGGCGTGCCCCGCCCGGTGGAAAACAGCACGATCTGCGCACCGGAAGCCGCCAGTGCCGTAGCCGCCACCAGGTCATTGCCGGGTGCAGACAGCAGATTCAGCCCTGCCTTTTCGACCTTCTGGCCGTAGTTCAGCACGTCCTTGACAGGGGCAAAGCCACTCTTCTGCGTGCACCCCAGCGCCTTGTCCTCCAGCGTGCTGATTCCGCCCGCCTTGTTGCCGGGAGAGGGATTCTCGTAGATGGTCTGATGGTGTTCTTCAAAATAGCGTTTGAAGTCATTGATCAGCGCCACTGTTTTTTCAAACAGTTCCGTCGTCTGACAACGGTCCATCAGAATGGTTTCCGCGCCGAACATCTCCGGCACCTCCGTCAGGATGGTGCTGCCGCCCTGAGCGATGAGCAGATCCGAAAATCCACCGATGGCCGGGTTTGCCGTAATGCCGCTGAAACCGTCAGATCCGCCGCACTTGAGGCCGATGACCAGCTTGCTTGCCGGGCAGGGCAATCGATGTTCATCGCGCATCTGCGCCGCCAGTTCTTCAAGCAGCTCCATCGCTGCACCGATCTCATCCTCCACCTGCTGACACACGAGGAAGCGCACGCGGCTTTCATCGTAGTCGCCCATGTGTTCACGGATGTGGTCGATGCTGCTGTTTTCGCATCCAAGTCCCAGCACCAGCACGCCGCCCACATTGGGATGTGTAGCCAGATCCGCCAGAATCTGACGGGTGTTTTCCTGGTCTTCGGTCATCTGCGAACAGCCGTAGGGATGTGGGAATGCATATACATTCTCCACTCCCCCGCCCACAAGGTGCTGCGCTCTGCGCTCCAGCGCACGCGCCACGTCGTTGACGCAGCCGACCGTCGGCAGAATCCACAGCTCGTTGCGTACACCCACGCGACCGTCCCTGCGGGGATAGCCCATAAACGTTTCAGGTTCTTTGGGCTGCAATTCGGCCACATCCGGATGATGTTCGTAGGTCAGTTCGCTGGAAAGCAGCGTTTTGAGGTTATGTACATGCACGTGCTCGCCCTCAGCGATCTCACACTTTGCCTGACCAATCGGGAAACCATACTTGATGACGGGTTCGGCCTGACCAATCGGCTTCAGCGCAAACTTGTGACCGGCAGGCACGTCTGTTTTAAGCGTCACAGGCTGACCTTCCACATCTACACAGGCGCCTGCATTCAACGCCGTCAGCGCAACAGCCACGCTGTCGCCCGCGCTGATTTTCAACACTTCACGCATGCTGTCAGCCTCCGAAACGTTCGCTCATCACAGTCTTCATGCCGCGGGCGAGAATGTTTTCCAGCGCCTTGCCCACATAGTCAAGCAATCCGGGGATCTTGGTAAGATCTTCACCAAAGAAGCCCTCATTGCTCAGGAACAGCTGCGCCATCTCCATGGCAGGCTTGCCGCTGTTTTCAGCAAAGAATGCAAGCACAGGAGCATCATCCTGCAACGTATAGGGCTGACCGTCCCGCATGCACTCCAGCTTGCCCTCCTTAAGCGTTCCACCGTGATACAACGCCATCAGCGAAGCCAGCGAGAACGCCAGACGCTCGGGCAGCTTGCCTTCCTTTTCCACAAAACGGGTCAAACTGGGCATGCAGCGCGCACGCCACTTCGACACAGAGTTCAGGCAGATCGCCAGCAGCGCATGCTTGATGAACGGGTTCTTGAAACGGCCGGTAACTGCCTCGGCAAAGGCCAGCAGGTCGTCCTTGGGCAGATCCAGCGTGGGAATGACCTCGTCGTACAGCGTGTGCTGCATAAAGCCAAGGATCATCGGATCGTTCATGGCGTCCAGCACATAGTCGTATCCGCACTGGAAAGCAGCAGGCACAAAAGAGGTGTGCGCGCCATTGAGGATACGCACCTTGCGCTGCTTGTAAGGCTTCTGGTTGTCGGTGAAGATCACAGGCAGGCCGCACTGCGGCAGCGGCAGTTCTTCGGAAATATCCTTTTCACTTTCAATGACCCACAGAGCAAAGGGCTCGCCGGTGACCAGCAGACGATCTTCATAGCCCAGCTTTTCCCAAATCGCCTGATTCTCACCACGCGGATAACCCGTCACGATACGGTCGACCAAAGTCGAAGTGAACACGCAGGCCTCATCCAGCCATTTTTCAAAACGATCGCCCAGCTGCCAGCTCTTCGCCAGCGCCTTGACACATCGTTTGAGGGCGATGCCGTTGTCGTCGATAAGTTCTACCGGCAGCATCACAAGGCCCTTATCGTTTGCGTAATCAAAGGCCTCAGCGCGCTCGTAGAGGAACTTGCACAGCTTGCCGGGATAGGTGTTGGGCGGGCACAGTTCGATGCTGTCGCTTTCATCCAGAACAATGCCGGCTTCTGTGGTATTGCTCACCACAAAGCGCAGCGTGTCGCATCTGGCCAGTGCAGCGTACTTGTCATATTCGCCGTAGCAGTCCACCGCATCGCTCACGCTAGTGATGCCGCGGCTCATTTCCACAGGTTCTCCATCCACAAGGCCGCGCAGCATAACGGTATAGCGGCAGTCCTGCTCATGAAAAGCGTCCAGGCTGCCAAAGGAAATCGGCTTCACCAGTACAACGCTGCCGTTGAAGTCGGTCTTTTCATTGGCAATATCAATCATATAGTCCACAAAGGCGCGCAGAAAATTACCTTCGCCAAACTGCATCACACGCACCGGGCGCTGAGCAGCCTGCATCAGCTTTGCATTCAGGCGTTCCATACGTAAGCCCTCCGTCTCTTATTCATTTGAATGTAACCATTTACATTCCCGTTGTTTTTATCTTACTCCTTTTCTGCGTCAACGTCAATTCATACGTGTTCTGTTTGCAAAATTTTGTCACACAGCAAAAGTTTTTACGGTTTCAGAGGTTGAAAAGAAGACTTTACAGTTATATAATAAAAATGATATCTCTCTTCGTAAGCATTTACACATTTTCCGGGGTGACGCAATGAACATTTATGATATTTCGGAACGTTCAGGCGTTTCCATCGCAACGGTTTCCCGAGTGCTCAACAACAGCCCGCACGTCAGCTGCAAAACACGCGAAAAAGTGCTGGCCGTCATGCAGGAATGCGGCTATGTACCCAACGCATTTGCCCGCGGCCTGGGTCTTAACACCATGAAGACCATCGGGCTTTTGTGCCCAAATGCTGCCGACCCTTATCTGGCTCAGGCGTTGGCCTATCTGGAAAGAGCCTTCCGCGGGCATGGTTACGACTGCCTGCTCATTTGTACAGGCAGCAACTTGGCCGACCGCATGCAAAACCTTGAAAAAATGAAAAGCCGTCACGTCGATGGCATGGTGCTGATGGGGTCAACGTTCATTGAAGACAACGAGAAGGACAATGAATACATCCGTGCAGCTGCTCAGAGTATGCCGATTGTACTGCTGAATGGGTCATGTCAGTACGAAAACGTGTACTGCGTTTTGTGCGATGACCAGCAGGCCACAATGGAGGCTGTGCAGCACCTGGTGGATCATGGCAGCAAACGCATCCTATACCTGCATCACAGCCGCAACTACAGCGGTCAGAAAAAGCTGGCAGGTTATCTCTCAGGATTGGAAAGCCGCGGCATTGCCGTGGATGAAAACCTGATCCGCTTGTTCTCGCAGAACAAAACCAGCGTGGCACAGGTACGTGATTACCTGCTTTCTCTCCATCAGGAAGGTCTGAACTTTGATGCAGTGCTCACATCAGAAGACATACTGGCTGTGGGTGCTGTGAAATATGCGCATGCTCTTGCGCTGCCCCTTCCGGAAAAACTAAGCATCATTGGTTACAATAACTCAACCATCTGTCACTGCTGCGATCCCGAGCTAACCAGTGTGGACAACAAGCTGCAGGCATTGTGCGATCAATGTGTCGCCACAATGCTTGGCGTGCTGGAGGGAAGGGACATGCCGCAAAAAACCGTCTTCACAGGTGAGCTTGTCCGCCGCAGCAGCACCCGCTGATTTCTCCTCAAAACCAATCAAATTTCTATAAAGGAGCGACTTCCAATGCAAGCATTCATGGACAAAAATTTCCTGCTCAACACCGAAACCGCGCGGACCCTGTACCACGATTATGCTGCCAAGTGCCCCATCATCGACTACCACTGCCATCTGATCCCCCGTGAAATTTATGAAGACCGTCGCTATGAAAACATCACCCAGGTATGGCTGGGCGGCGACCACTACAAGTGGCGCCTGATGCGCTGCGCCGGCGTGCCGGAAAAATACATCACCGGCAAGGAAACCAGCGACTATGAAAAATTCTGCAAGTGGGCCGAAGTCATCGGCAAGGGCATCGGCAATCCCCTGTATCACTGGAGCCACCTGGAGCTGCGCAACTACTTCGGCTATCAGGGCGCGCTGAGCGCCAAGACGGCTGATGAAGTATGGAACCTGTGCAACGAAAAGCTGCAAAGCGAAGGCTACAGCGCCCGCGGCCTCATTTCCATGAGCAACGTTGACACCGTCTGCACCACCGACGACCCCATCGACAATCTGGAGTGGCACCAGAAGCTGGCTGCCGACGCCTCCTTCAAGACCACTGTTCTGCCCGCATGGCGTCCCGACAAGGCCGTCAACATTGAAAAGCCTGACTTTGCCGAATATATCGCCAAGCTGGCCGCGGCTGCCGAAATGGAAATCAGGACCTTTGCCGACGTCAAGACCGCTCTTGCCCGCCGCATGGACTTCTTTGCCGCCAACAACTGCTGCCTGAGCGACCATGGTTTGAACTACGTGGTGTATCTGCCCGCAAGTGATGAAGAAGTTGAATCCATTTTTGCCCGCCGCATGGCCGGTGAAGAGCTGACCGCTGTGGAAGTTGACAACTACAAGACCGCCTGCATGATGTTCTGCGCCAAGCAGTACAAGGACCGCAACTGGACCATGCAGCTGCACTACGGCTGCCGCCGCGACAACAACCTGACCCGCTATGCTCAGATGGGTCCTGATACCGGCTACGATTGCATCGACAACACTGCCTCCTCCACCCAGACCGCTGCCTTCCTTGGCGCGATCGAAGCGGCGGATGCTCTGCCCCAGACCATCCTGTACAGTCTCAACCCCAACGACAACCAGGCCATCGGCACCATCTGCGGCTGCTTCCAGTCTGACGAAGCCGTCAGCAAGATCCAGCACGGTTCTGCCTGGTGGTTCAACGATCACTTCCAGGGCATGATCGATCAGCTGACCAGCCTTGCCAACCTTGGCTATCTGGCCGGTTTCGTGGGCATGCTCACCGACAGCCGCAGCTTCCTGAGCTATCCCCGCCACGAGTACTTCCGCCGTATCCTGTGCCGACTGCTTGGCGAGTGGGTCGAAGACGGCCGTTTCCCCAATGACATGGATCTGCTGGGCGAGATCGTCCGCGGCATCAGCTACGAAAATGCCAAGAAGTATTTCCACTTCGCCAGCAAGTAATTTTCCTTCAGGCCGCCTGTATAAGGCGGCCTTTTCATATGTAAAAAGGCCATTCCCTTTCGGGAATGGCCTTTGCAGTGCGGTTTTTGATTACACCTTGAAGTTCACAGAGGTATCGCCCTGCTGGCTCTTGCCAAACTCGTAGTCATTGCCAGGCAGAACAGCATTCACGATGATGCCGACCAGAGCAGCCACAGCCAGACCGGACAGGCTGATGTTAGCGCTGCCCACAGCGAAGGAGATGGAACCGGCAGCAGAGAAGTTAATGCCCAGAGCCAGGGACATGATCAGCGCAGCGATGATCACGTTGCGGGACTTGGTGAAGTCAACCTGGTTCTCAACCACGTTGCGCACGCCAACAGCGGAGATCATGCCGTAGAGGATGAGGCTCACGCCGCCGATGGTGGCGGTGGGCATGCAGGAGACCAGCGCAGCAAACTTGGGAGAGAAGGAGAAGAAGATGGCCAGGAAGGCCGCAATGCGCACAACCTTGGGATCATACACCCTGGTCAGCGCCAGCACACCGGTGTTCTCGCCGTAGGTGGTGTTGGCGGGAGCGCCGAACAGAGCGGCCAGAGCGGTGGCCAGGCCGTCGCCCAGCAGGGAGCGATGCAGGCCGGGCTCCTCGATGAAGTTCTTTTCAACGGTGGAGGAGATGGCGCACATGTCGCCGATATGCTCAACGATGGTGGCCAGAGCGATGGGCATGATCGTGATGATGGCGGAGATCAGCAGGGAGCCGTCGCAGCCCTTGAACAGGGAGAAGGCGGTGTCCTTCCACTGGAAGGGAACGCCGATCCAGGCGGCTTCCTTCACGGGGGTGAAGTCAACCTGACCGCACAGGGCGGCAACCAGATAGGAGCCCACAACACCCAGCAGGATGGGAATGATCTTGATCATGCCCTTGCCCCAGATGTTGGCCACGATCACGATGGCGATGGCCAGAATGGCGATCCACCAGTTGGCGGCGCAGTTGTTGATGGCGCTGTTGGCCAGGGTCATACCGATGCAGATGATGATGGGGCCGGTCACGATGGGCGGGAAGAAGCGCATGACCTTATGAGCGCCGAAAGCCTTGAACATGGCAGCCAGCAGCACATACAGCAGACCCGCGCAGGCAACACCTACGCCAGCGTAGGGGATCCAGTTCAGCTCAGCAGTGTTGCCGAACATGGCGTTGACAGCAGCATAGCCGCCGATGAAGGCAAAAGAGGAACCCAGGAAAGCGGGAACCTTGCCCTTGGTGAGGAAGTGGAACAGCAGAGTGCCCAGGCCCGCGAACAGCAGCGTAGCGCTCACGCTCAGACCGGTCAGCGCAGGCACCAGCACCGTCGCGCCAAACATGGCAAACATGTGCTGGAAGCCCAGCAGCAGCATCTTGGGCATTCCCAGTTCACGAGCATTCCAGATACCTTTCTCCATGAAAACCCATCCCTTCTGTATCGTAGAAAGATCATTGTATGCTAAACAGCCTTGGCTGTTTTCGCCTTTTTTACGTCCTTCGCACGTATCTGCAAAAAAAGAACCCCGTCCGGCTGGACAAGGTGCAAAGGCTTCCGTCGCCGCAGCCCGCCGGGGAGCGTGCGGACGATGTCATATTTGTTTACCGCAAGCGAGTATAGCACATGCAGGCCGGTTTGTCAAAGAAAAAAGCAACAAAATCCGTCAGCTTTTGATGCCGGAATGCTCTTTGCGCCATTCGCGCGGCGTTTTGTTCATACAGGCTTTGAAAATCTTTCGGAAATAGGAAGACGAGCTGAAACCCAGCCGTGTGCTGATCTCCTCGATGGACAGGTCCGTCGTTCTGAGAAGTTCCGCTGCTTTTTCGCAGTTCACCTGCTGCCGAACAGTATTGGGCGTGGTGTTGAGCTTTTTTCGAAACAGCAGGTACAGCGTTGCCGGGCTTACGCCGCACGTCTGCGCTACATCTGTCATTCGAACAAGCGGCCTGAGCCGAATCTCTCCAATCGCTTTTTCCAGCAGCATATCCGGCTGGCTGAGCGGTTCAGACTGCATGAACGGCTGTACCAGTCCAAAAAAAGCGTAAAGCAATCCCACCGAAAGCGGATCCGCCACTTTGCGCGCAGAAAGCTTGCGGTATATATCAACAGCTTCATCCGGACAGTTTAATTTCTGCAGCCGGTATGGGGCTCGTCCGGAAACGGGCAGATATTTGAAACCCAGCGAATCAAAACGCACCGGCACGCCGCCTCCCCAGATCGAACGATAGCGGCAGCCTTTGGGGATGTAGAAAAAATCCCCTTCTTCCAGTTCAAGCCTTTCTGTTTCGGTGATAATACACCCATGCCCATTGATGATACGCCCCAGATAGTGGCTGGGACTGCCATGGCTTGCATCATGACGGTAAGCACGCTGATAGCTATATTCCACCAATACAAAGCTATTTTGGAATTCTGTGTCATTCATTGCCTTATCCTAACTCTTTTCAGAGAATTTTACCTGTTTTATTCAATTATATTCTATTGTTTCCCCAAGAGCAAGAGGCGATAATACAATTATCAAATATGGGAGGCATCCATATGAATCAGAATCGCAAAATTCTTGTCATTGGCGGAACGGGCGCCATGGGCACCTACCTTGTGCCCAAACTGGCTGAAGACGGCTATCAGGTAGACGTTATCTCCATGGACGATGTTGTTTCCCCCTATTCCAATCTGCACTATTTCAAGGGCAAGGCTGATGAGCTGGTACCGGAATTCGTGAAGAACCATTACGACGCCATCGTCGACTTCATGATCTACCCCACCGAGAAATTCCGCGCCGTCCACCCCATGCTGCTTGGCAACACCGACCATTACATTTTCCTGTCCAGCTATCGCGTCTTTGACGAAACCAAGGGCTGGACAAAAGAAGATTCCCCTCAGATCCTGGACGCATCCGACGACCAGCGTTTCCTGGCCACCGATGACTACGCGCTGCTCAAGTCCCGCGGCGAGGACATTCTGGAACAGTCCTCCTTCCGAAACTGGACGGTCATCCGCCCCGCCATCACCTATTCGCAGAAGCGCTGTCAGCTGGTCACACTGGAGCGTCATCAGCTGCTGCCGTTCATCCGCAGCAATACGCCCGTGCTGCTGCCTGCCGCTGCCATGCCTGTGCAGGGCACTATGACCTGGGCGGGCGACGTGGCCGAGATGATCCGCAGGCTGCTTCTGAAGGAAGGCGCACTGTGCGACTATTTCAACGTGACGACCTCCGAACATCATACCTGGGCCGAGGTTGCTGAGTACTACCGCGATCTTTTCAACCTGGACTGCCAGCTGGTGGAAGAAGAACCCTTCATCCAATACTTCTGGGGCCATGCCTCCGCCGATGAGCAGTATCGCCGCACCATGCAGCTGCGTTACGACCGCCTGTTCGAGCGCCAGATGGACAACAGCAAGATCCTCAACTTCACGGGTCTGAAGCAGTCTGATCTCACTCCCCTGTACGAAGGGCTCAAGCGCGAGCGTGAATCTCTGCTTGCCGATTGATTTATCTCATTCACTCCGCCTGCACGAGCGGAGTTTTTTTGTTCGTTTTTTCAAACAATGCGACGTCTTCATTGACAGCATTCCTTTTTTTCATCTATAATAAAATCCGTTTTTTGACTTTTCCACATACAAGGAGTGATCTTTCATGATCATCGGAACCACAAAAGAACTCAAAAACCATGAATATCGTGTCGGCCTGACGCCTGACAACATTCTCAGCTTTGTGGCGCATGGCCACACCGTATATGTTGAAACCCGCGCCGGTGAAGGCGCAGGCTTTTCGGATGAGGCCTATACCGCAGCGGGCGCTGTTGTGCTGGATACCGCTGCCGAGGTTTACGCCAAGTGCGACATGATCGTAAAGGTGAAGGAACCCGAGCCCAGCGAATACAACCTGCTGCGCGAAGGTCAGCTGTTGTTCACCTATCTGCATCTGGCAGCCAACCCGCAGCTGGCGGCTGAGCTCATCCAGCGCGGCGTGAATGCTGTGGCCTATGAAACCATCACCGACAAGGAAGGCAATCTTCCCTGTCTGCGCCCCATGAGTCAGGTGGCCGGCCGTCTGAGCATTCAGGAAGGCGCGAAGTATCTGGAGCGCAGCTTTGGCGGACGCGGCCTGCTGCTGGGCGGCGTTCCCGGTGTGGAACGCGGTAAGATCGCCATCATCGGCGGCGGCATCGCGGGTACCTATGCTGCCAAGGCCGCCGTCGGCATGGACGCGCAGGTCACGCTGCTGGACATTAACCTCAACCGTCTGTCCTATCTGGAAGATGTTTTCGGCGCTTCCGTCACCACGCTGTACAGCACTGAGGCCAACATCCGCAAGTGCCTCGCCGAGGCCGATCTGGTCATCGGTTCGGTACTGATTCCCGGCGGCGCTACGCCCAAGCTGGTGCGCCGCGAGCATCTCAAGCTGATGAAGAAAGGCGCTGTCATCGTTGACATCGCCATCGACCAGGGCGGCTGCTGCGAATCCTCCCACGTGACCACGCACGACAATCCCGTATTCATCGAAGACGGCGTTGTGCATTACTGCGTTGGCAACATGCCCGGTGCTGTGCCCTACACCTCCACCGTCGCCCTGTCCAACGCCACCTTCCGCTATGCCATGCAGATGGCGGATCTCGGTCTGGAAGAGGCCGCCCGCAAGGATCCCGGCCTTGCCAAGGGGATCAACATCTGCAATCACCAATGCACCAACCGCAACGTGGCTGACAGCCTTGGATTGAGCTATATGCCCGTTGAAGAAGTCATCGGCTGATGATGAGTAAAAACCAGACGCTTTTCAGCGTCTGGTTTTCTTTATCTGAATTCCTTTTGCCTTCGGCTGATTTCCTTCAGCCTGTGCATCACATCGTTGCCTCCCCGGCCAAACCAGTCGTGCAGCTTAAGATATTCTGCATACAGTTCATCATAGATGCCAGCATTTTCTGCGACAGGTTCATAAATTTTCTCGTCCAGTGCACCCATTTCATTTGATGCCGTGACGATGTCATCATATCCGCCGCGCGCGCTTCCGGCGGCCACAGCGCCAAAAATGGCACTGCCCAGTGCAGGCGCTTCATTCGAACGAACCACTTCGAGCCTGCGTCCCAGCACGTCGGCATAGATCTGCATGAGCATGGCGTTCTTTTTGGCAATGCCGCCGCACACGCGCACTTCATGAATGGCGACGCCGTGTGCCTCAAAGTTTTCAACAATCACGCGCGTACCGTAAGCTGTGGCCTCAATCAGCGCACGGTAGATTTCCTCCGGCTTTGTCTGCAGGCTCAGTCCCGCAATCAGGCCGCTGAGATCAGCATCCATCAGCACAGAACGGTTGCCGTTCCACCAGTCCAGCGCAATCAGCCCGCTTTCGCCCGGACACAGCTTTTGCGCCTTTTTTGTAAGCAGTGCATGAACGCTCACGCCTTTTTCTTCAGCCTCATGCACATAGTCAGCCGGAACGCAGTGATCCACAAACCACTTGAAGTGATCTCCGCAGCAGCTTTGGCCAGCCTCGTATGCATACCAACCCGGGATCATGCCATTTTCCGCCATGTTCAGCAGCCCCGGCACCTCATGCTCGTTTCCATCCAGCACCAGATGTGCGCCGGACGTACCCAGAATCAGCACCAGCTTTCCGGCCTCTGCCACACCTGCAGCGGGCAGTCCGGCATGCGCATCAACGCAGGTGACCGATACGGCTGTACCCATGGCAAGGCCGGTCACCTCTGCGCCAAAGGCGTTGATTTCTCCAGCTTTTGCACCAAGCGGCAACAGCTCATGGCTCAGTTTTTCCGTCACGCCCGCAAGCCGCTGATCGACTGCTGAGAGAAACGCCTTGGACGGATAACCGTCGTGTTCATTCCAGAACAGCTTGTAGCTGGCCGGATTGGCTGAGCAGGCGCGCGTTCCTGTGATCTGCTGAATGATCCAGTCCCCCGCCTCCACAAAACGGTCGGCGGCTTCGTATACCTCCGGCGCCTCTTCAATGATCTGCCAAAGTCTCGGCAGCATCAGTTCGGACGAAATGCGCCCGCCGCACCGTGCAAGAAAGTTTTCGCCGCGCTGATTGGCAACCTGTGTCATGCGGTTTGCATATTCCTGTGCCGCATGATGTTTCCACAGCATAACCCACGCATAGGGATTGGACGCAAAGGCAGGCGTCAGGCAAAGCGGCGCGCCTTTCTCGTCCACCGCAAGCGTGGTGCTGGAGGTGAAATCCACACCCATGCCGATAATATCCTTCGCATCCACCCCGGCCTGGCAGATCACCTCATACATCACTTCATGCAGACAGTCCACATAATCCTGCGGATGCTGCAGGGCCCAATCCGGCCTGAGCGGCGTACCATCCGGCAAGCTGCTTGTCATAACCGCATGCGGGTAATCCCTTGATACACATGCAAGCTCGCGTCCTGTTCCGACCTCTGCGATCAGCGCGCGTACAGCCAGCGTGCCAAAGTCAACGCCTACCGTGTATTTTGCCATATCGTTTCTCCTTAATAGAGACGCACTTCAAAAATCCTTGCATTGGGACAGCCATGCGTTTTGGTAACAGTGATTTCAACCGCATCGCACTCCACACCTTCCAGAGGCAGCACGTTCAGGCGCTGACCATTTCCGCTGATCTGCCTGCTGTATACCTCGCTGCCCCCCTTCAGCAGGCGTACGCAGTAATCGCACACCAGCTCGTGCGGCAGGCCTTTCACCTGACGTTCGCGTACAATGCGGCCATTGGAAGGCATGATCTCACGGCTGAGGTTGGAGTCAAACGTCAGCCGCAGTTCCCTTGCACTGACTGACTGTGCCAGCTTCAGCGCAAGCACGGCAGGCTGCTCATCAAGCGGTTTGGAGATCCAGCAGTTGCTGTCATTACCGACGCTCCTGGCAATGCCGTTGATCACATTGACAGCTTCGCCGCCTTCCGTCTCACTGAGAGAAGTTACGACAGCTCCGCGCGCATGGTCATTTTCATCCTCGTTGCGGAAACCGGGAATATAGCAGTCATCCTTCAACAAACGCTGCTGCAGTTCGCGGATATGAAGCTTTCCAACTTCACGCACTGAGCAGCCCTTTTCCACCGCCAGTGCAGCCGCCGTCCCCACTGCCTGACCACCGATTGCGCAGGTGCCCATGACACGCAGCGAGCTGAACGCCATCTTGGATGCACTGATGTCACGGCCAGCCATCATCAGGTTATCAACATTTTTGCTGACATAACAGCCAAAGGGAATGGTGTAGCAGCCTTCAAAATTATATACTTCCGACGGATACAGATGCAGATCGCGCAGACCGCCGGGCACGTGATTGTCCATCGGCCAGCCGCCATACGCCACAGCATCATCAAAAATGCGGTTACCGCGCACGTCGTTCTCTGTCAGGATATATTCGCCCTCCAGACGGCGGCTTTCGCGGTAGCCGGGAACGCTGCCCACCCATTCCAGGTCGAGGTTCTGCGTACCGTGATCGCCCACATTTTTCAGGTGATCCCATACGCCGAATACGCACTTGTACAAATCGTCGCGGATCTGTTCCGCTTCGCCAATAATATCCTCGTAATCGCCGCCCAGTTCGATCCACCAGTAGCCGGAATCCACATTGGAAAAACCCGGCAGCTGATTTTTGTTTTCATCGCCTTCCACGATCTCGCCGCCATCCGCATGAGCATGCACGCCGTTTTCATGCGGACGGTACTGAAGGTCCTCCTCAGAATAGGCATTGGCCCACTCCGGACGTTCGAAAAATACCGGCTCGCCGCGGTCCTTGGCAACAAACATCAAAGTGTTGCCCATGGTGTAGTTGTTGCCCTCTTCAGGAGCAGTGGGTTCGCCAAATTCATAACGGCTCTCACTGCCAACACGATAGGCCCCGCCCGCCATTACACCCAGGGTACCATGACCTGTGGCGTCCACGAACAAATCTGCAAACAGGCGCAGTTCGGTTTCAGTGGTGCTTTGGTGGCAGATGATCCCCCTGATGGTGCTACCTTCCATGATCACATCGTCCATATTGGTATTCAGGTAGCTGGTCAGGTTTTTCTGCGTGCGCACCTTTTCCCACAGAACGGTATCAAACACCGGAAAAGAAGCATAGGGATTGCGTTTCTTGTTTGCCAGCAGAATTTCCTCCAGAATGCCTGTCTCGCGCATATTTTCCTTGGCCTGATGGCAGTTAGCGCCCAAAATATGCATGCGGATCTCTGAACTGGCGTTTCCGCCAAATACCGGGCGGTTCTGTACCAAAGCCACCTCTGCCCCATGGCGTGCCGCTGCAATGGCTGCGCACATACCAGACAGGCCGCCGCCAACCACAACCACATCATATTTTTCACTTCTCTGATGAACAGACACTCTACAGTCCCCCTTTGAATAACGAACCTATGCATTTTGTATTCTAATCACCGCAAAGACTTTTGTCAATTATTTTATAAAAGTTTGTATCAAAAAAAGCAAAACCGCCATCAAACGATGACGGTTTTGCTTACGCCGTTGCGGCGGTGGCTGGGGTAGCAGGATTCGAACCTGCGAGTGCGGGAGTCAAAGTCCCGTGCCTTGCCGCTTGGCGATACCCCAATGTAGGGGGATTAAACAAAAAATGGGGTGAACGGTGGGGTTCGAACCCACGACATCCAGAGCCACAATCTGGCGCTCTACCACTGAACTACGTCCACCATATCTTTGGCGCGCCTGGAGGGATTCGAACCCGCGACCCTCGGCTTAGAAGGCCGATGCTCTATCCAACTGAGCTACAGGCGCATACCGCGAGTCAATTGGCACTCCCTGAAGGAACCCGCTGACGGTATAAGATATTACCACATTCCTTCATCAATGTCAACACCCTTTGCTGAACATTTTTGTTTTTTCTTTTTCCTTCGTCAAAACAGCGTGCTTGAAAAGGGTTGGTGAATGGTTTATAATAGAAAAATGAAAGGATGATTGTATTGATGTTTCAGGGTTTTCCCGAGGAAACGATCCGCTTCTTTCTGGATCTTCGCTTTCACAATGAAGTCCCCTGGTTCCACGCGCACCGTGAGGAATACGAGGCCTATATCCGCGAGCCCTTCAAGGCTTTTATCGAAGCCATGACCCCTACCATGGAGCAGATCGCCGACGAC
Organism: Clostridia bacterium; assembly: GCA_017473345.1. Lineage (GTDB taxonomy): Bacteria > Bacillota > Clostridia > Christensenellales > Aristaeellaceae > Limiplasma. The sequence goes on from JAFULL010000029.1 coordinate 28,476, forward strand.
TTCGAAACGCGCCCCAACAAGTGCCTGGCGCGCATCAACCGCGACATACGTTTCACGCGTGACAAATCCCCCTACCGCGACCATATGTGGCTGCTGTTCCGACGCGGATGCGAGGAACGCGAGCATTCTGTCATGTACTGGTTTGAGCTTTCTCCTGAAGTGGTAGAATGGGGCGTGGGTTTCTGGGGCCCCAATCGTCCTGCGATGGATGCGCTGCGCAGGCGCATGACGGAAAAGCCTGCCGAGGTGCGGCGCATTCTGCGTCAGTGCGGCATTCCGGATGAAACGCTGCATATTTACGGCGACCGTTACCGCAATATGAAGCCTCCTTCAGGCATACCGGTGGATCTTGCCATGCTCTACCCCTGTAAGGAACTCTATGTCAAGCGTGTAGGTGTACCGCTCAAAACCTGCTACACGCCCGAGTTGATTAAAATGGTATCAGATGATTTTCTGCGTTTGAAGCCCCTGTATCATCTTTTCCGCAAAGCGGCGGATGAGGGACTGGCGCAGCTGGACGCATAATGGAGGATCAAAAATGGATTATCGCAAGCTGAAAAGTGGTTCGGACGTACGCGGCGTAGCCGTTGGTGAAGAAGCCGTTCTTACATCTGACGTTGCCAAAGTGCTGGGGATGGCGTTTACCCGCTATCTGTCTGAAAAGACCGGCAAACCTGCCAGTCAGCTGAGCATCGCCCTGGGACGCGACAGCCGTGTTTCCGGCCCGTCTCTGGTTGCCGGTGCTGCAGAGGGTATCCTGGCTGCGGGCGCACAGGCGATCGATTACGGCATGTGCACCACGCCTGCCATGTATATGGCTATTCTGACCGAGGGTTTCCAGCCTGACGGCTCCATTATGGTCACTGCCAGCCATCATCCCTGGATGCTCAATGGGCTTAAGTTCTTTACCGCCGAGGGCGGCTTGGGCTTCCATGAGCTGGACGATGTGCTCGCTATCGCTGAAACCCTGCAGCCCGAAGCAATTCACGCCGAAGCAAAGCCTGTGGAAACCAGCTTCCTGCCCACCTATGCCGATCATCTGAAAAAGCTGATCATCAACGGCGTGGATCCTGAGGTGCAAAAGCCCCTGCTGGGTCTGCATGTCGTGGTGGATGCTGGCAACGGCGCAGGCGGCTTCTATGCCAATATGCTGGAAGAGCTGGGCGCATGGGTTGAGGGCAGCCAGTTCCTTGAGCCGGACGGCACTTTCCCCAACCATATTCCCAACCCCGAAAACAAGGAGGCCATGGCTTCCATCTCTGCTGCTGTCAAAAAGTACGGTGCTGATCTGGGCGTGATCTTCGACACTGACTGCGACCGTGCAGCCATCGTGGATCATACCGGCAAGGAGATCAACCGCAATCGTCTCATCGCCATGATCAGCGTGATCCTGCTGGAGGAAATGCCCGGTGCGACCATTGTGACCGACTCCGTCACTTCTTCGGGTCTGGCTGACTTCATCAAGGAATGGGGCGGCGAGCATTACCGCTACAAGCGCGGATACCGCAACGTCATCGACGAGGCCATCCGTCTTAACGAAGCCGGTATCAACTGCCCGCTAGCCATTGAAACCAGCGGTCATGCAGCGCTGCGCGACAATCATTTCCTCGACGACGGCATGTATCTGGTTACCGTCATGCTCATTCGCGCCATGCAGCTCAAGCAGCAGGGCGAAACCCTTGCCAAACTGCTGGAAGGCCTGCGCGAGCCGGTTGAAAGCAGCGAGATCCGCCTGAAGGTCCTCGCGGATGACTTTGCCGCCTGTGCCAAACAGGCCATCGAGCATGTGCTGGACTTCGCCAGCGATCATCCCGACTGGCATGTTGCGCCCGACAACCGCGAAGGCGTGCGCATTTCCTTCGATGTAGACGGCGAACTGGACAGCGCCTGGTTCCTGCTGCGTTTGAGCGTACACGACCCCGTGATGCCCCTCAACGCTGAAAGCGACGTACCCGGCGGTGTGCAGACGGTGCTGCGCAAGCTGTATGAAGCGCTTGAAGGGCGCGAAGGCATTGACCTCGCACCCCTCAAAGCAGCTATTTAATTCATGCTCTCATACATGGCGCGCAGCAGTTCGCCGTTGTAGTCGGAGCCATATTCCCAGCACATCATGCCCATCAGGCCGTTCTGGGTAACGTAAGCGCCTTTGTGGCGGATGGAAACTGGATCATCATAAGTGATGAACACCTCTCCGTCCAAAGCATAAGGCGCTTTCGCTTTTTCATCGAAGCACAGCTTGCTCTTCGCCAGTCTTTCCTGCAAATTGCAGTAGTCTGTATAGCTGCCGTCAATGAACTTTGCCGGCGTGAACTGCGGTTCATCGCTCAGCTTTTCCAGCTGGAAAGCCTTGCCGTAGAACGCTGCGCCGATCACGATTTTTTCCTTGGGAATGCCGGCCTCCACATAGCACTTCACGGCGTAGTCGGCGCTCATAGGGTAGCGTTCATCGCCCGGGAACAGCGCAGTGTGATGGCTGGCTGCGGTGTTGGTCTGAATATCGTAGGTCATCAGGTTGATCTGATCCACGATCTCGCCAACAGCCTTGCAGTCAATGTTCTGGATCAGCGAGGGATTGGCGCCCAGCGCAGCAGCCAGCAGGCGCGGTTTGCCATCCTTTTCGGCCAGTGCATCCAGCCTTTCGCGCAGCGCCCTGAGCAGCAGCGTGAAGGTGTAATAATCATCCGGGCTGGAAGCAATGCCCGCCTCCGACGACCCCGGATACTCCCAGTCGATATCGATGCCCAGGAACCCATGCTCTTCCAGCAGTGCAATAGCAGTATCCGCAAACTTTGCCCGGCCCTCTTCAGTGGACGCCGCCTCCGAGAAACCGCCTGCCGTCCATCCACCTACAGAAAGCACCGGCAAAATGTGTGGATGTGTTGCAATAAAGGCCTTGTATTCGTCTATATGCTGCCAGTGTTTTCCGCTGACTTCTCCATCCACCACCAGACCAAAGGAAAAGTTGAGCTGATTCATATACTGTGCGTCACATTCGCGAAACTTCAGGTGCGGGCGGTCAAACACGTAGGCTGCAGTACAGGGTTTCATATCCTATTCTCCTTTCATTGTGCGCAAATCGTTTGAGAAAAGTATATCACACACGGGAGGGATTCTCAATGGCTGATTACATTATGGGGCTGCGCAAACTGGTTGGGCATATTCCGCTCATGCAGTGCGGCGCGTCTGTAATCGTTGAAAACAAAGATGGTCACATTCTTTTGCAGCAGCGCAGCGACGACGGCAGCTGGGGTTATCCCGGCGGGTCAGTGGAATTATATGAAGAAGTCGAACAGGCTGCCATGCGCGAACTGGAAGAAGAGACCGGGCTAATTGCAGACGAACTGGAACTGTTCGGTGTGTTTTCAGGCGAAAAGCTGCGCCATGTCTACCCAAATGGCGATCAGGTCAGCAATATTGACATCGTTTTCATCTGCCGCAAATATCATGGACAGCTCAAAGCCCAACCCGGCGAGGTGGAACAGCTGGCTTTTTTCTCAGCGGATGCTTTGCCCTCCCCCATCATGCCGCCTGTGAGACCTGCCATTGAAAAGTGGTGCAAACTAAAAAAAGCCGGAGGCTGCTGAAAAAGATGTGTTTGGAGGAAAAACTCATACATCCGGAAATAACCTTAAAACCGATGACCCCCGAGATGTATCATACTTTTTTTCAGGAGTATGAGAATGATATGGATCTTTATCTTGACAAGCGTGATTTTCGTGAATACAATTACGAAAAATCAAAAGTCGATGCTTATATTCAACGGCAGAACGACCTGAAGCGCTTATCCTTTGCAATCATGTACGGCAATGAAATGGTTGGCGAGATAAAGATTTATGATATTGTGCCCACTCAGTCTGCAACACTGGGAATTACCATGAAAAGCAAAAAATATAAAGACAAGGGGTTTGGAACACAAGCCGAAAAACTTGCTATTGAGTACGTGTTCTGTCAGTTGAATATTCCAGTTCTGAACGCTGATTGTGTTTTGACAAACACCAGAAGTCAGCACGTATTGGAAAAGGTTGGTTTTCGCTTTATGTATGCCGACGATCAAAGAAAACATTATCAGATAACCAGAAATTGATATCTTTTGAAAAACGCTTATAAAAAACTGCCGGAAAAAAACCGGCAGTTTTTTGAGTATTAAAACGGCAGCGTAATGAACATCGGCTTACGATAGAAAACCTTTTCAGCCTTTTCCAGATCACAGTTAATCGTCACATCCGGCAGCCATACAGCCTCCGACAGATCATGCTTGCCGCAGATCAGTCGGCTAAACTCCTGAATGGTCATCGAAACGTCTGCCGCATCGTCTGTGCGTTCCGCAGAAATGGTCTTCCCATCTGCAAATAAAACGTGGAAACAGCCGTTGTTTTCAGCAATCTGCTCATCCTTCAGTTCGATGGTCAGTTCGCCTGTTCCGCGCATACGTGCCAGCTTCAGCACCTGCACAGCATCCACCACACGCACCATGCCATGGCAGAAGCGGCGGCGCTGCTGGTTGCCAAAGCTCCATTCAGGTACAAGCGCACCAAGGTTCACATCCGTGGGCAGGTTGATGAGAATATGGCTGTGATCCGCCTGCAGACGCATCAACAGATGCAGCAGGGCCCTGAAGCCCTCCACATCGGTAAAAAGGAACCGGCTTGTGCAGTCCAGTGTGCGGTCGCCGTCGTCCACAATGGGCTTGTAGGTCACCACGCCCTTGGGCGTTCCGTCAGCCGCACGGTATACATAGGTATACACCTTGTCGCGGAAGGGATCCGCCTCGCCGACCCAGCTATATTCAATATCCTCATCCAGCGTCATGCAGTTGTAACGGGCAGCAAAAGCGTCGTATACTGCACGGATATCAGCCTTCAGATCAACGCCCTTCTCCAGCAGGTGGAAGCTGCCATCGACGTCGGATTTGGGCAGTCCCGCCAGCTTAAGTTTCCACAAATCGCGCTCACAGCCCAGCTCATAGCCAAATTTGCGGTAAAAGGCCGTCGAAAAAGGATAAAGATAGCTCAGCGCATATCCCTCGCGATACATTTCCGGCAGCGCTTTTTCAAAGCAGGCACGCACACCGCCGCGCCTGCGATACTGCGGCAGCGTAGCCACGCCGCCGATACCCGTCATTTTGACACTGTGACCGTCAAAATTGGCGCTGTACGGGATAGCGATGAAGGTGGACATCATGGTTTTGTCATCATCCTCAAAAGCCGCCCACTGGCAGTTCCAATGCAGATCCTGCCGACAGTCGGGATTGCGGATGATCTGATCGAAGGCCTCCTGTGCAGACATTTCCGGATGATCCACAGGATATTCAAAAGCCAGCGAGCAGAACTGCTGCACGCGTCTGTATTCCTCGGGGCGGATTCTGCGTACGATCATTGAAACTCCTCCTGTTCTGAAAAAGCCCGCCAAGTGAGGCGGGCTTATATTTCTTTTACCATGCATTTCCTTCAAAGGCGTTGGGCAGATGGCAGATGCCGTCTGGCGCGACTGTGACCACGTCAAAACGCATCATGCGCTGGCAGTGTTCAGGATGCTCTCCCAGATAATAGCGCACGCTCTCCATCATGCGTCGCTGCTTGTCCGGCGTAATGGCGTACTGGGCCTGCATACGGCCAAGTTTGCTTCGGGCCTTTACCTCCACAAACACCAGCACTTCTCCGTCAAGCATGATCAGATCGATCTCTCCATGCGGTGAGCGGTAGCGCCTGTCCAGCATTTCCATACCTTTGCTGCTCAGATGGTCACAGGCGGCTGTTTCCCCCATCACGCCTCTGGCATAGGCTGTGAGTTCATCAGGCATTGGGGAAGTTTTCATACAGCGGGAAGCGCTTCATCATTTCCACAACGTCGGCCTTCACAGAAGCGCAGGCGTCCTCGCCGCCAACCAGTACACGCTTGATGAAACCAGCAATCTGTTCCATATCGCTCTCCACCATGCCGCGGGTCGTAACCGCGGGCGTACCCACGCGCACACCGCTGGTAACCATGGGGCTGCGCTGTTCGCCGGGAATGGTGTTCTTGTTGACGGTGATGTTGCAGCTGCCCAGCAGCGCTTCCATTTCCTTGCCGGTGCGCTCAGTATTGGTCAGATCCATCAGGATCAGATGGTTGTCGGTACCGTCAGAAACCATCTTGATATCGTTGGCACGGAAAGCGTTTTCCAGCGCCTTGGCATTCAGGATGATCTGGTGCTGGTAGGCCTTGAACTCAGGCTGCAGCGCCTCATGGAAGCATACCGCCTTGGCTGCAACCACATGCATGAGGGGGCCGCCCTGCGTGCCGGGGAAGATGGCCTTGTCGATGGCCTTGGCATACTGCTCCTTGCACAGGATCATGCCGCCACGGGGGCCGCGCAGGGTCTTGTGGGTGGTGGTGGTCACGAAATCGGCATAGGGCACAGGGTTCATATGCTCGCCGGCAGCAACCAGGCCCGCAATGTGAGCCATGTCCACCATGAACAGAGCGCCCACTTCATCGGCGATCTCGCGAAGCTTCGCAAAATCGATGGCACGGGGATAGGCAGAGGCGCCGGCAACGATCAACTTGGGCTGATGTTCCTTGGCCAGATCGCGCACGACGTCATAATCGATGCAGCCGGTCTTTTCATCCACACCATAGGGAACGAAGTTGAAGTACTTGCCGCTGATATTGACAGGGCTGCCATGGGTCAGGTGACCGCCGTGGGACAGGTTCATGCCCAGCACCGTGTCACCCGGCTGCAGCATGGCAAAATAAACGGCAGTGTTGGCCTGCGCGCCGCTGTGGGGCTGCACATTGGCATGCTCAGCGCCGAACAGCTGCTTGGCACGCTCACGGGCAAGATTTTCAGCAATGTCCACATACTGGCAGCCGCCATAATAACGCTTGGCCGGATAGCCTTCGGCATATTTGTTAGTCAGAGGAGAACCCATCGCTTCCATCACGGCGGGCGTCACAAAGTTTTCCGAGGCGATCAGTTCGATGTGCTCGCGCTGGCGCTGCACTTCACTGGCAATCGCTTCAAACAGTTCCGGATCAGCAGACATGACATGATTGTAATTCATTTTACGTTTCCCCCATCACGCGATATACATATAAAAACCGAATGCACTCAGGCTGAGCGACCCCGCAGCACATCCCAAACGGCGCTTACTGCTGCTTCCTTCCGGACCTGACAGGGTTCACGCGTTGAAATCGCACAGGACTCAACCGTCATCATACACTCGGCCTTCCTATTTTACATGACTCCTGCCAAAAAGGCAAGTCTTTCAACTGCTTTTTATCAGGAAAAACAGCAGGAATTTCACACACCACTGTGTCTGGTTGACATAAAGCTTTGGTAAACATATAATCAAATCAGATGACAATTTCATTCACGAAAGGAAGATTCACATGCAGGTTCGCTGGGAATATCTTACCCCTCCTGACTTTGAAAAGCTTGCCCGAGAAGAAAAACTTTGCATTCTGCCCATCGGTTCGTTGGAAAGGCACGGCGAACACATGCCTTTTGGTACAGATGCTCTTGTTGCGCACGAAATTGCCTGTCGTGCTGCCCAGGTGGAACCCTGCGTCGTTTTCCCGCCGTATTGGTTTGGTCAGGTACATGAAGCTGCCTGCTTCAGCGGCACAGTAAATTTCCCTGCTGATTTTACGCTCAAAATGCTTGAAATGCTGCTGGATCAGATTGCTTCCAACGGATTTGAAAAAATCCTCATCGTCAATGGCCACGGCGGAAATTCCGGCATGCTGGACTACTACATCATGAGCCATTCCGACCGCAAAGTACCTTATACCCTGTACACCACCTTCCTGATGGATGGCTGCTGGACAGAGACAATCAACCATATCTGGGACAATCCTGACGGCGGACACGCTGACGAATGTGAAACCAGCATGATGATGGCCACCGTGCCCGGCACAGTCAGGCTGGAATACCAGCGTTTTGCCGAACCTATTCTGCCCATCCATCAGCTGACAGCCCTGGAAAATGTGAAAACGGGCATGTGGTGGTATGACCTGTACCCCGAGCACGTGTCCGGCACGCCCAGCGCCGCCACGCAGGAAAAAGGAGAGATTACCCTGAACGCTGCCGCAGAAGAGCTTGTCAAACGTATCCGCGCCGTCAAGCATGACAGCATAACGCCAAAGCTGCAGAAGGCGTTTCATGAGCGCCACGATCGTCTGGGAAAATAAACATAAAAAAGGACGCCGCTGATGCGGCGTCCTTTTTGATATAAAACGTTACGCGTCATTACGCTGGCTGCGGCTGCGACGGGAGCGACGGGCAGCGGTGGGCTGCTCCTCAGGCTCTTCTTCCTCAACGAATTCCTCTCTGAAATCGTTGATTTCCTCAGCCACTTCTTCGTAAACATCTTCGTAAACGTCTTCGATTTTTTCTTCGATCGCGTCCTTGGCTTTTCTGGCCTTCTTGCCAAGACCGCCGAACAGACCGCGCTTCTTTTCAGGCTTCTGCTCTTCTTCCCAGCCGTAGGCGTCGTATGCTGCAGGATCATCGTCATACACGGCGTATGCATCCTGCGGTTCTTCGGTCTGTACATCCTGCTGAGGCTGTTCGTAGCTGTAATCGTCGTAGTAGTCCTCGACGGTTTCTTCCGTTTCTTCCTGAACGGTCTCTATCGTCTGGGCGGCGCTGCGCGCATACTTGAGATGAGGCAGTTCAAATTCAGACTGCAGTTCATCTTCATTGAGCGCATCGCTTTCGACGGTCACCTGTTCTTCTTCAGCAGACTCCTCGATTTCCTCTTCCATGGCGGGGGTGACATAGTCACGGCGCTTTGCGCGTTCCAGCTGGTCCACCGCAGCTTCAGAGGCCTTCTTCTGCTGTGCACGGCGGATGGTCGCAGCGACCAGCAGGCCACAGCTAGCCAGCAGTACAACACCCACAGCAATCAGCAGCGGCAGCAGGATCTTCTGGATCAGCTTCGGAATGGTACCGATGCTCTCATCGGTGATCGGGGGAATCGTTGCCGGAGCGAAGGTAGGTTCCGGCGTGGGTTCCGGCGCAGGAGTGGGCGTAGCCGGCGCGGGAGTGGGCACGGAGAAAGCGATCTGCATTTCGTTGCTTTCAAAGGTCTGCACGCTTTCCAGCGGATCGGTCGCAGTAATAGTGAAGCGGTATTTGCCAGCCATGGACAGTGCAGTGTCACGGGTCAGCGTGCGGCTTTCGCCAGCGGCAATGCTGGAGAAGGTGTACAGCGCAGTATCACCGTGCGATACCTTCACGTTGGTGGCGTCTACCTTGCTGTCGTTGGTCACGGTGATGGTGAAGCGCACGCGGCCGGGCTGTTCAAATACCTCAGTGCGGTCCGCCGTCACGTTGACCGTCAGGTTGAGCGCGTCCTCGGGAGCAACAGCCACGACGGACAGCTTGTCAGTGGAGATGGAGGTTTCCATGCCTGTGGCATCGGTACCAACGATGGTGAACTGGTAATCCATGCTTGCTGGAACGGTGATCTCCTTGGTCAGTTCCAGTGTCTTGCCGGCCTTGACTTCCTGATTGGTGAACACATCGCCCAGAGCTTCGTCCGTCACACGGATATCGCTGTAATCAACGCTGCCGGTGTTCTTCAGCTGCAGGGTGAGGGTAACGGTACCATTGGCTACAACGCCCTTTACGTTGGAGGTAAGCTTGGCTTCCAGCGAAGGCTCGCCGTACTTGATGACCTGCTTTTCAACCTTGTAAGTCTGCGCCTTGGACTGGGTTTCGGACTTGTAGGTGATGGTCGCGCCACTGGTGAGATCCTTCTTGCCCATGGTGACGGGATACTTGATCTCGGCGGTCTGACCGGGCTTAAGCTTGGGAATGGTGTACTTCTGCTTGTGGATGTCACTGTTTTCCTGAATGGTGACGTCCAGCAGATTGACCGTGCCGGTGTTCATAATGTCATAGCGGATCACGATCTCCTGGCCATCGCGGGCGATGGTGGGGCTGATGGTGCGCTTGACGTCGATATCGGTTTCGGCGGTCTGTTGCTCGATCTTTGCGCGGATGGGCTGGCTCTTTTCAACAGCCTTGCCGTTGGCGTTGTACAGCGTGTACTTGACAAAATAAACGACTGAGCCGTTTTCAAGCGTACGCTGATTCACGTCATACGTGCCGGACCAGGTCTTGCTCTCCCCCGCCTTGAGGGTCGCGCCGCCCTGATTGCCAAAATCGGCCACGATCTGCGCAGCAGGATCATACAGCCATACCGGTTCCTTCATATCGGTATCACCGGAGTTGGAGATGGTAATTGTCACCGCCACCTTGCCGGGGCCGGCAAGCTTGCTGGGGGTGATCTCCATGCTGGTGACGATGGGATCCGCTGTTTCGGCCATGGCAAAGCCGGCCAGCAGCACAGACAGCGCAAGCAGCAGACTGACAATGAGTACCTTGCGTTTCATCATGTATGTCGGGCAGACGAACTGCCCTTCCTCCCTTCGGCATGCCGATGGCTCTATGGATACAGGCACATGGGTACGTTTCCCATTTTCCCGCCGGATGATTCCGCGTTTCGGTATGCTTATTCAATGATATTTTATTACAGAATTATGAACATGTCAAGCATTACCATGCATAGAAATGTAACGAACGCAAACTTGTTTTCGTGCTTTTACGGCAAAAGATCCAGCATATCGTCAGGGTTGCTTACATCTACAAAGCTGTCGGGCACTTCACCAACAATGATGCTTTCTGCAATCGGCATGGTGGTCTGCACCTCTACAACCTGAGAACCTGTAGGAATGATCAGGCTGACCGTTGCCCTGAGGGTCAGAAAAATTTTATGCCTTGTCTGGTTGATTCCGGCTGTTTCAAACTCAGTATCATAACCGGTGTTCACTGCGCCTACCGGCACGATCTGCACGCTGATGCGCGGGCCATAACCCGAAAGTGACCGTACGCCCATCGCTGCCCCCAGCGGAATATCCACAACCTGGTTTTCATCACTGTTGAGCTTCTGTTCCGCAAGCAGCGCCGTCTGCGCCGCCAGTGCGTTCATGCGCATGGTGTTGGCACGCAGCATGCTCACCCTGCCCTGTGCATCCAGCTGTGTATCCATCAGTTCCTCATAGCTCACGCCGGTTTCCATTACCTGATGAACCGCGCTGTTGAGGGTTTCCACTGCCATCGAATAGGCACGTGCAAAGGCCATATCCAACAGGGTCTGGCTCAGATTTTTCTCCAGCTGTATGATCAGCGCCGTTATCACAAGCACGCACAGAATGAGGTTTCGCAGACATCCTCTTCGTTTTCCGGCAGACATTCCATCGCCTCCTGCGTTCCATAGATATGCGGTCAGCCTGACAAAAACCACTGCCTGCATTGTTACACGCTGCGCTATGGCGCGCACCATTCATCTATGGTATAATAAGCTGTCTATCTTTCTTTGTTTCAGGGAGGACATTCATGTATCGAAAGCCAAACGGCTACGAGCCGCAGCAGACATATCAGGAAACCTACGAAGTACCCGGTTGGGAAAGCGATCCTGCTTATCACCCGAAGCAGCCTGCGCCCAAAAAGCGCACCATTTTCAAGCCTCGTCTGCTCAAGCCTAATTTCATCCTTTCTGTTCTGGTCAACGCCGTGCGCATGCTTGTGATCCTGGTGATCCTGTGTGGGCTGGCGCTGGGCGGCGCTGTTTTCGGTATTGCCAAGGGCTATATGGAAACAGCGCCCACGCTGGATCTTGCTCTGCTGGATGCGCAGGATAAAACGTCTTTTCTTTATGACGTTCAGGGCAATGTGATCACCGATTATAAGGGCACTGAAAACCGTATCATGGTCAACGTTGCCCTGATGCCCGAAAACCTGCGCAACGCCTTTGTCGCCGTGGAGGACGCACGTTTTTATACCCATAATGGTATCGACGTCAAGCGCATCATCGGCTCCTTTGTACAGAACTTTGTATCCGGTTCTCAGCAGGGTGGATCCACCATCACCCAGCAGCTGATTAAAAACACCGTGCTTTCCAACGAACTGAGCTACAAGCGCAAAATTCAGGAAGCGTGGCTGGCCATGCAGCTTGAAACGCGCTATACCAAGCTGCAGATTCTGGAATACTATCTCAACACCATTTATCTGGGTGAAAACTACTACGGCGTACAGGTCGCCTCACAGGGATACTTTGGCAAGGATCTGGGCGAACTCACCCTGCGTGAATGCGCCATGCTGGCCGGTCTTACCTCCAACCCCTACTATTACAACCCGCGCCGCAACTTCTATACCCGCTCCTCCGAAACCACAGATTATCCGGCTATCACCAATGACCGCACTGACTACGTTCTGCGCTGCATGTACGAAAATGAGTTCATCACGCAGGACCAGTACCAGGCGGCGCTCAATCCCGATACCGCCTTTGTGATGGAACAGTCCAGCACCGAGGGCGAAGGCATGTACAAATATGCCCATTATGTGGAATACGCCGTGCAGGACATTGTTGATTGCTTCCTTGAGCTCAACGGGCTGGAGGACAACAGCGAAAACCGCGCCAAAATGGAAAATGAGCTGCGCACCGGTGGCTATCACGTGACTCTTGCCATCGATCCTGCCATTCAGGAAACCGTCGAAAACACGCTGGAAAGCTGGAAGGACTATCCTGCTCTTCGTGATCCCAGCGACAAGGTCTACCGCACGCTCAACTATGACGGCACCTATACCGAGATCATCCAGCCGCAGGCTTCCGCCGTCGTGCTGGATTACCGCACAGGCGAGCTGAAGGCCATCGTCGGTTCCCGCACGCCGCCCACCGCCCGTAAAACGCTCAACCGTGCCACGGACATGAAAATGCCCATCGGCTCCACCATCAAGCCCATTGCTGTTTATGCGCCTGCGCTGGAACTGGGCTACTCCCCCGCCAGCGTCGTTTACAACATGCCCATCCCCATCAGCGGCTGGAAGGGTGACGACGGCAAGGACACCTGGCCCAAGAACTACAGCGGCAGCTATCAGGGCCCCGAAACGCTGCGCGAAGCCATGAAGCGCAGCCAGAATGTGTCCGCCGCACAGACGCTGGTCAATTATGTCGGCGTGGAACGCTCTGTCGACTTCCTGCTGCGCATGGGCGTAGACAGGAAGAATATTGACGCTACACCTTTTGGCTTGTCACTGGGTTCCAGCGGCATCACACCTGTGCAGATGGCCGTCGCTTTCGGCGTGCTGGCAAACGGCGGCGTTTATCAGGAGCCCATCTCCTTCCTGGGCATCTCCGACAGCAGCGGCAACGTCGTGTATGACAGTCATGCCCGTCAGGAAACGCGGCAGGTGTTCCGTCCCTCCACTGCATGGATGATCGTTGACATGATGAAATCCGCTGCCTCCAGCGGCGGCACGGCCTCCGGCGCGCGCATCAGCGGGCAGACCGTCGCCGGCAAAACCGGCACCAACAGCGACCAGCGCGGCGTAACCTTCTGCGGAATGACCGGCTGGTATGTGTCCTCCATCTGGGTGGGTCACGACAACTACAAGCCGCTGTCGTCCAAGTCGACCGGCAGCAACGGCGCCATGCCCATCTGGAAGAACTACATGACCACCATTCACAAAGGGCTGAGCGACCGCGACATTATCGAGGCCGATCCCGCATCACTTGGTCTGGTTCAGGCAACCACCTGCGCCGTGAGCGGCCAGCTGGCCACCGATGCCTGCTACCACGACAGCATGGGCTACGGCACCGTCACCGACTGGTGGTATCAGCCCACTGTGCCGACCGTTTACTGTCAGATGCATCAGTCCGTACAGGTCTGTGCGCAAAGCGGCATGCCAAACACCGAGTACTGCCCCAGCGTGGCCACTGCCGGCATGGTGGTGATTCCCAGCGGCCATCCCCTCAGCACCTATGCCAACGATAGACAGTACGCGCCTGTGATCGCTGAATATCTGGGCACGGCCAATTCACTGGCTTATTGCACGCTGCACACCAACGGCTGGAGCGATGATGGCTGGGGCGGCAGTTCTGCCGATCCTGTTGTACAAAACACGTTGATTCCAGACGCGCGTCAGCTGCTGCAAAGCGCCTATGACCTGATGGCGGGGCTGAATGCGTCTTCCGCTGCGTATGCGAACATTCAGAACGCTGCCAGCACGTTGGAAAGCGTCATCTATTCCGACAATCCCGGAACGGCCGAAGTTGCATCTGCCATGGCGATGCTGACGCAGGCCATGGCCACTGCTTACTGATGAATGAAAGGATAAGCAGATGAACATTTATTCTCTTTCCGGGAAATATCAGGTCAGACGAATCGAAGAAACAGATCTTCCTGCGCTGCTGCAACTGTGTCAGAGCAATCCCCTCTTTTACGAGCATTGCCCGCCAAAACCAACGCAGGAAACCCTGATGGGCGATTTGCAGGCGCTGCCTCCCCGCAAAACCATGCAGGACAAATACTATCTTGGCTTTTGGAACGGCGATAGGCTGATTGCTGCGCTGGATCTGATTCTGCGTTTTCCAAATGATGAAACCGCCTTCATTGGTTTCTTTATGCTGCACAAGCGCTTGCAGGGAACAGGCACGGCCTCTGCAATCATTCAGGATCTGTTTGCCCATCTGAGGACGGAGTTTCGCTTTGTCAGGCTTGGTTATGTCCAGACCAACGAGCAAAGCCGAAACTTCTGGCGCAAGCAGGGTTTTGAGGAAAATGGCGCTGTATCGGAGACTGAATCCTATACAATCGTATATATGAACAAAGCTCTGCAGATAGATTGATCCGAAGTATGGAACAGGTTTATCCGATTCTCAATAAAAAAGCACTCCTTTCGGAGTGCTTTTTTCAGTCAGCCCTGCAGGCCATCAGCCTGACGCTGCATGTTTTCGATCACCACGTCATGGATGTCGCCCAGCGAGGCACAGTATTCCAGCACCTGCCAGGGTTCATTGGTATGGTAGTGGATTTTGATCAGTTCATCATCGCCGACCGCCAGCAGGCAGTCGCCCTTGATGTTGTTGGTAATATAGTCGTTGATCTTGTCCTCATCCAGGCCAGTGCCTTCGATGAGCAGCTGCGTATCAAACTTGAACTCGATCATCGTATTTGCCTCCATTTCTTTACCTGGCAGCCAGCTGTTCCAACGAACGGGGCAGGCCGTCCAAAGCGCTGAGAGCCGCCGCATTTTCGCACTTTTTCAAAGCCAGCAGCGGTACGATCCAGTGGCAGACGGCGATATCAGCAGCAGCCAGGAAACCGCCGCGCACCTTGCGCGAAGCCACCTCGATAAAGCGGCGCATGCAGGCGTACAGCGCATCGGGCACAACCACATCGACCTGCGTCATCGCACGCTTGAGATCCGAAAACCACTTTTCAGCTTCGCTGAGCATGGGATGGAAATCAGCGCGGATATTTGCAAAAGAGCTAAGCGCTGCCGGTTCTACAGGCGTCCACTGCACATCGCGGCCGAAAGTACGCTTGAGAGAACGGGGAACCTCGATCATCGGAATGGGCAGGAGCATGGCTTCTTCAGCGGCAAAGCTGTTTTCATCCGCAATAAAAATGGTTTTGTGGCCAAAGCTGCTGATGGTTTCGCTGCCCAGAGGCTGCACTGTTACCGTAGGCGTGCGGCGGGTGTCTTCCGCCAGCAGGCTTAAGGTCTGGGCATATGCGCCGGAATGGATGGTAGCAGATACACTCTGCAGGCCAAAGCTTTCCAGCAGCACCGCTGCAAACAGCTGAGCATCCTGCAGCGTGCGGCCGCGGAAACAAACTGCATCGCAGATGGACATGTTGATCAGCATGCTCATCGCCTCATCCTCGCTGATGCTGAAACCGCTCTCGTTCATGTGAACGCGCAGCTGTTCAGCAAGCTCGTGATGGGTATATTCGCGGCCGATCACCGGAGTCAGAAGTACACGATCCTGACCGGCGCCGTTGAGCGCAGTCATCTTGCTGGTCACAAAATCGGTCATCTTGCGGGCGTTGTCGCTGCTGAGCTCCCTGGCCGTTTCGGACAGCTTTTTGCGGGTAGCTTCCAGCTGTTTGACTTCATTCTTCAGCCTTTCGATCTCGTCACGCTTCTTCTGCGCAGCAGCCGCCACAGCTTCTTCACGGAACTTGCGGTTGTTTTCCTTGGCCAGATCAAGCTGCATCAGCAGGCTGATGCGCTCTGCTTCGATCTCAGCCAGCTGCTCCTGTGCAGCGGCGGACGCCTGCAGGTTCACGCCATCCTGACGCAGGGCTTCGGCGACGTCCGCTGCAAAAGCCTCATTGGACATCAGCATCTGCAAGGCCTGCTGACGCATGTCGGTATTCTGCCACACATATTCCATGCAGGCGCGCAGCTTTTCGATGGGATTTTCCACCATGCCGTAAGCGCCGGCGCCCAGTTCAGATCCCATCACCTCATCGCGCTGACCGGAAAGCTGCTGTTCCACAACGTGATGCACGTTTTCAGGCTTGGTCTTCACACGAATGGGCTTGCCAGTATTTTTAGCAAGAGGCGTGCCGTTAAAGTGAGCGACAGTTTCGGGCAGTTCTTCCTCAACAGGCTCAGTCACCTCGCTGCTGAGGCGGTTGGCCGTTTCGCTCAGCGGCTGGGCCAGGCGGGAGATCTGCTGTTCAAAAGGCACTGCGCTGTCCAGAATATCCAGACGAGTGCCAATGGGCAGTTCTTCCGTTTCATTCGCCTTTTCCTCAGCCTTGGCAGCGGGCTTTTCTGCCTTGCGGGGCTTTTCACGCTTGGGCTCCTCAGCCTTGGGCTGCTCGCGGTGAGCCGCCTTTTCCGCCTTGGGAGCAGGTTCCTGCTTTTCCTTGCGGGGCTTCTCGGGCTTGGCTTCGATAGCAGGCTGCTCAGCCTTGGCAGGTGCCTCAACCGTTTCCTCTGCCTTCTCAGCGCCTTTGTCGCGGCGGCGCAGGCTGTTGCGGCGCTGTCTCCAGTTGAGTGTTGCTTCAGGATCCCAATAGATCAAATGCCTGCCGATCTGGGGCGTTTCTACCGTATGCAGCAGATAGCGGTCATTGCCGAAAGGCTTGAGCGTTTCAATGGCAATGGTATGCGCTTCATCACGGCTTACAGGGCCGTACAGCATTTTGTCTTTTTCGATCAGAACGCGGGAGGTAAGGGCCTTTTCAGCGTTTTCGCCCGGGTGAACCACCTCGCAGCAGCCATCCTCGGTAAATTCGCAAATCACGTCAGAATAGATGGCATGCTGATTTTTTTCGCCCTGATCAGGTGCATAATTGCGGTTCTGGCGAACCTTCATCAGTTCCTTACCTTCGCTGGTAAGCTGAATCACGCACAGGCCGTCGATCTCGCGCATGCGTTCTTTGAATGTGCTCTGTTCCCGTTTGTCAGGCACAATGCGCAGACTGCCTTCATCGGGAAATTCTTCAGCGCCGCCATGAAAAGTGCCGCCCTCACGGGTGCAAAGCGGGATCACGCGGAAAATGACGCGCTGCTTGTTGTCTTCCTCAACAAAGGCAAGCGTTATGGTGCCGTTGATCTCCTTCATAGAAAAAAATACCCCTCAAAAATGATATCAATGTGTCCGATTCGTGAGTCAAATATGAATGAACCGTGAACACCATAACATTTTACCACGAAAGGCGATTTCGTCAATACTTTCCTTCTGCTTGGCAAAAAAAGTCTTTCTGCGCCTTGGTTCTGAAGCGCTTCACGTATGTAAAACAACATGCTTTTTTATTGACTTCTTAATAAAAATGTAATATATTATGGTTGTATCAATCAATTATTCTTTCTGATGATACGACCAACCCAAAGGAGAAGTGATTTGATGAACATCAGAATCCATCTGATACAAAAGAGAAGCCTGGCATGCCGCATTCTGAGCACTGTGCTGGCTGTGCTTGTTGCTGCAGGCTGCATGATTGAAACGGCTTTTGCCGCATCCACCGGTCATACAAACGCCAAAGTGGTGCTGCGCAAATCCACAAGCACGTCATCAAAAGCGCTGCAGACCCTGCCTGCCGGCGAAAAGGTTGAAATCCTCGGCAGCAGCGGCAGCTGGTATAAAGTAAGCTACGGCAGCTTTAACGGTTACATTCTCAAAAAGTATGTATCTGCCAAATCTTCTTCTGCAGCCAGCAGTTCTTCCGCCTCCTCACAGATCAAGGCGCTGGGTTCTGCCCCCGGTATCATGCGCGTAGGCGACGAAAACAGCGACGTGAAAAAGCTGCAGAAAGCGCTGGACATCCTGGGTTACTACGACGGTGAGATCGACGGCAAATACGGCAAGGGCACGACTGCTGCTGTCAAGGCCTATCAGAAGGACAAAAAGCTTACAGCTGATGGCTATGCCGGCGAGCGTACTGTCAAAAGCATCTTCGGCAGCGTAAGCTCCCGCTCGCTTACCACACAAAGCAATCCCGGAACAACCGGTTCTTCCTCCGGTGCATCCGCCTCTTCCAGGATCAAAGCACTGGGTTCTGCCCCCGGTATCATGCGCGTAGGCGACAGCAATTCTGACGTGACCAAGCTGCAAAAGGCTCTCAACATTCTGGGCTATTACAAAGGCTCCATCGACGGCAAATACGGCAGTGGAACCAAGACGGCCGTCAAGGCCTATCAGAAAGCCAAGGGCCTGACTGCGGACGGATACGCCGGCGAACTGACCATCAAAAGCATCTTCGGCAGCGTAAGCTCCAAATCCCTTACGACGCAGGATGCCCCCAACGGCGGCAATACCGGCTACAAAACGGAAGTGCTTGACTGGTACAAGGATAATGTATCCCGTCTGATCCCCAAAAATGCCCGTTTCACCGTGAAGGACTGTCTGACCGGCAAAACCTTTGAAATGGTGCGCTGGTCCGGCGGCGACCATATGGACGCCGAGCCCGCCAACGACGACGCCACCTCCACCATCAAGAGCATCTACGGCGGTTCCTTCAGCTGGCGCAGGCGTGCGATCCTCGTCAAATATAACGGTCACGTATATGCCGCCTCCATGAACGGCATGCCCCACGGCACCGATACCATCAGCAATGATTTTGACGGTCACCTGTGCATTCACTTCAAAAACAGCAAAACGCACGGCAGTGACAAGATTGATCCCGATCACCAGAACGCCATTGAAAAGGCCAGCAAGTACAGCTGGTAAGTTCATCAAAAGAGCCGCTTCCAAATTGGAAGCGGCTCTTTTTTGCCGTCAGATTCCCAGTGAATCCTTCATCGCTTCATACTGTTCGCGGCTGATGAGCACCTCACGCGGCTTGGAACCAGCTGATTTGCTCACTATACCGCGTGCAGCCATGTCATCGATCAGGCGGCCCGCACGGGCGTAGCCGATCTTCATGCGGCGCTGCAGCATACTAATGGATGCCTGTCCATCCGCGATAACCATTTCAATGGCTTCGGCAAGCTTATCATCCACGCCGCTGTCCTCATCATGATCTGCCAGCGTGATGCCGTCGTCCTCTTCCTTATCCATGGCTTCAATCACATCAGGATCAAAATCCACCTTGGAATGCTGGCCGATATAGTCCACCACGCGTTCGGTTTCTGCGTCGCTCAGGAAGCAGCCCTGCACACGAATCGGTGCGCTTGCGCCAGTCGGAAAGTAGAACATATCGCCGCGTCCCAGCAGCTTTTCAGCGCCGTTCTGGTCCAGAATCGTACGGCTGTCAATGCTGGAGGAAACCGCAAAGGCAATGCGCGACGGGATGTTTGCCTTGATCAGGCCGGTGATGACGTCCACCGTTGGGCGCTGGGTGGCAACCACCATGTGGATACCGGCAGCTCGTGCCAGCTGAGCAATACGGATGATGCTTTCTTCAACCTCTTTTTTGCAGGCCAGCATCAGGTCAGCCAACTCGTCGATAATGATGACAATACGCGGCAGCTTCTGTTCATCCGGGCCAAGCTTGGCGTTGTAGGCAGACAGCTCACGCACGTTCTTCGACTGCATTTTGTGATAGCGGTCCAGCATTTCGGCAACCGCCCACTGCAGCGCGCCGGCTGCCTTGTGCGGGTCGCTCACGACCGGGATCAGCAGATGCGGCACCACATTGTAACACTGCAGTTCGACCACCTTAGGGTCGATCATGATCATGCGCACTTCTTCGGGCGAAGAACGGAACAGGATGGAATTGATGATGGTGTTGATACAGACCGACTTACCGCTGCCCGTCTGACCAGCGATGAGCAAGTGCGGCATTCTGGCCAAATCGCAGACAACAGGGCGACCTGCGATATCCTTACCCAGCGCCACCGTCAGAGGAGACTTTGCCGAGCGCATCTCCGGGCTCATCAAAACCTCTGAAAGGGTTACACTCTGGATTTCCCTGTTGGGAATTTCCACGCCGAACAGATTGGTTCCCGGGATAGGGATCTCAATGCGCACACCGCCGTTTGCAGCCATGTCCAGCGCGATATTGTCTGCAATGCCCATGATGCGCTTGACATTGATGCCGCTGGAAACCAGGCCCAGTTCGAAGCGTGTCACAGCAGGGCCATGCGTCACGCGCTGCACGCGTGCCGGAATGCCGAAACTTTCCAGCGTTTTTTCAAGCCTGCTGGCGTCTTCTGTATCAGCTGCGCGGGTGTCGACCGTTTCGCGCCTCTGCTGCACATTGAGCAGATCAATGGATGGATAGGCATAAGGAATGGCTTCATGCGCGCTGTGCACAGGTGCAGGCGCGGTCTGCTGAGCGGGGCGTTTGTATGCCTCTGTGCGTTCGGGCACGGGAGGTACAAAGACCGGCTGTACCGCTTCCGGAATCACCTCTTCGGGTTCGTCCATTTCCACGGGATAAACCGGCTCTGCAGGTATTTCAGGCTGAAGCACAGGTTGTGCAGCCACCGCGCTTACTTCCGGTGCAAAGGTACTTTGCATGCGCGCCATTTCATTGCCTTCAATTTCCTCAGTCAGCTCAGCCTTGCGCTTGCGAATGGCCTCAATGCGTTCCAGCGCCTTTTTGCGCGACCCGGACAGGATGATACTCTCCTCCTGTTTGGGCTGCGGCGCAACCTCAGAGGGCGTAAACGTCATGCGGGTTTGATAGGCTTCAGGCTGAACAGGCGCCTGCTTGGCAGCTTTCTTCTTCCACGGCAGCTGACGCCCCTGCGGAATAATGATCTCATCATAGATCTCACCCTGCGGCTGCTGCACTGGGGGCATAGGCTGCATAACAGCAGGATTCCGGCCCTGCATCATGGCATTGTAAGGAGCATACTGCACCTCCTGCGGGCGGCGGGCGTATGCCGGCGACTGGCGCAGACGTTCCTCTTCCTCAGCCTGACGCTGCTGTTCTTCCATCTGCTGCTGATAAGCCTCCTGCTGACGCTTGGCCTCACGGCGCTGACTGCGCTCCTGCATGCCTCCGCGAACCGTGTCAACCATCTGCAGAATATCAAAGCGCGACACCAGCAGCACGCACACGACACAAATCAGTCCAAGCACAACCGTGCCCAGCGTAGTACCCAGGAAGGTCCACACAGGCCACGCCAGCAGCATGCCCAGCATACCGCCGAATGCGCCGCTGCGTCCGCACACATCAAAGGCTGCCGTGATCATATGCCAAAAGCCGTCCGGTGAAGCCACGGGAGGTGTAAGGCTGTTGTTGAACACGACCAGGTATTCCATCAGTCCATATGTGCCCACTTTGCTCAGCAGGTTGATGATACCAAGCACTGCAACATAAATGACCGTGATCAGGATCAGGCCGCGCTTGGGCATGGAGCGGCCTGAGGAAAATGCCATCAGCACGCCGCACCAGATGAGCCAAACGCTCACACCAATGCACAATCCACCGCCAAGGCCCTGCATCCACCCTTTGATCAGGCTGAAAACCGAGCCCTTCAATCCGCCTACAACCGACAGCAGGCTCAAAACGCCCAGCGCAATCAAAAGGATGCCGACGGCTGCATAAGCCGCCAGCGTATTGGATTCATATTGTGCAGCTTTCTTCTTTTGGCTGCTCTTCGCCATGTTGACTTTCATCCTCCGCGTTTTTACTTGCACAGCTGCAGCGCACACAGCACGCCATTTTCATCAGCATGCAGTCTGAGCTGGTTTTCGCCGTAATGGTACACATCATACTGTCCAGCGGGCAGGTCATAATCATAAGCCATATTTTCGCTGAAAGCAACGTTCTCATCCGGCTGCCCCAGCACCTCACGCCAGCGCTGCTGCGTGGTTCTGCCGATCAAAAGTCCATATAATCCCCCACGCCTGAGCTGGATACCTTCGACAACGGATTGGGAGTATTCAGCGCTCAGCGCGTCTGAGATCACAAGGATCTGCCTGAAAGCAGGATCCCCCAGCACAAAATACCGCCCGCCGGGAAATTCATCCGGCGTACGCAGCAAACGGTACTGCTGCGTTACCTGCTGCATGCTCTGCCCCATCTGCACGGGCACATGCGGCAGCTTGCCTTCGGCTATGCCTGCGCTGATGGCTGTTTTTATTTCCGCGTCCGAAAGCTGTACGTTTTCCTGATCCAGCCACAGGCCATCCAGCTCCTCATACCAGAACTGGCATGCGCCGCTGTAACCGCTGAGCAGCGAAAACTGCTCAGCCGGATACCAGAAGGTGATCCCGTTTTCATCCAGCGTGAAAGATTCCACCGGCAGAGGCAAAATATCGCTGTACTCCATGTAGCCATTCAGTTCGTCCGACAGCGTTTCTTCGGCGATTTGTTCCATGCGTGCAACGGCCGCATCAACATCTGCAAAAAGGTCATCAAGCGTCAGTCTTTCGCCCGTATGCAGGTCGTAGGCCATCGCTGCCCATGAGTGGCCGTCACGCTTACCTGGCAGCTTGCCCTTTGCGCTGATCACGACGGAGAAAATATCGTCCTCCAAAAGCGCCGCCTGATAGTTTACCATCAGCTTCTGCTGGCCTCCCATCAGGGTGGCCAGCGTGACAATATGATTGGTCACCCCGGAGGACATGACGATATCATCGTTGATCTTTTGCTGAACCGCCGCATCCTTCATTCCGGAAAGCTGCGGATAGGCCACGCAGTTCTCTCCGATTTGGGTAGCTATTTGTTCAATGATGATCTCATCCGCACAGGCCTGCGCCAAAGAAAAAGACAGCAGCAGTACCAGCAGACAGGTCAGCCATTTTTTCAGCATCGCGTTTTGCTCCCTTCTGTGCGTTTTTCCGCATTGTATATTTTACAGCAGAATCACCTTTGTTGCAAGTTTGTTACAGGATTTCTGTTTTCCTGTTCTTTTTCCCCTTCTGTACGCATGCACAGCATCGGCTGCAGCTGTACGCCTGTGAGTGCCGCAGCAACGGTGCGCGGCAGCTGCGCAAAATCCGCCACGAGAGACCGTGGTTTGCGTACGGGGTCATCCTGCCCAAAGGGTACAAAATAAACGTTTCGCCAGCTCAGAAGCCTGCCGATGTTCTGCGCTGCTGCGCCCAATCCATCATTGGTGGACACTGCCAGCACCAGCGGCAGGGCGTTTCGCAGATGGCTCTTTGCGCCAAGCAGCGCCGGTGTGTCAAACTGTCCGTTGGCAAGCTTGGCAAGGCTGTTTCCGCTGGCAGGTGCGATCACATACACATCGCACATTTTCTTTGGCCCGATGGGCTCGGCATCCACCAGCGTTTCAATGGGCTGATGGCCCGTGATGCTGATCAGCCTGTTTTTCAGATGGTCTGCCGTCATGAAACGGGTATCCATTCCCGCCGCATTGAAGGAGAGCACGGGCAGCACGTCATATCCCCGCCTGACCAGCTCTTCCATTTGGGCAAGTACGCGTTCAAAAGTGCAGAAGGAACCTGTCAGTGCAAAGCCAATGGTTGTTTTTTTCATCACTCTGCCTCCTTCAGCCAGCGAGAAACCGTCCCACGCAGCGCATCCGCAGCGCTAACAGGCGCATAACGCGCAGGCAGTGCAGGCAGCACATCGCACCGGCAGCCCAGTGCAGCTGCAGCATCGCGGTCAAAGCCATAAGGCGCGCTGGCCAGTTCCAGAAGCCATGTACCCTGCCGGAATGCCTGCAGTGTATCCTCATCAATGATCCGGGCAGGAACGGTATTAAGCAGCATATCCATCTGTCCTGCGATCTGCCGGATCTGCTGCAGGGAAATGGCATGCATGCCATCATCCTGCGCCTGACGGCGTACCTCTCCCCTTCTGGCAGCGACCCATACCTGCGCGCCAAAAGCTTTCAGTCTATGTGCAAGTGCACATCCAAACAAACCATACCCCGTAACAAGTATCCGCATACCTGCAATGGTGCGATCACTGCGCTGCATAGTCTCGAAAACAGCAGCCTCTGCGGAAATATCAGCATTCCTCTCAAGCAGTTCGGCATCCTGTTCGTACTTCCGCAGCCGGAAACACTTGGGCATTCTTTCCTCTGCCAGCGCGTAGGGCTCCAGTCCTCTGCCTGCCAGCAGCAGGCAGCCTGCACAGGCTTTTTCCAGCACATCTTCCGGATGAATGGTCATGCCATTCAATGCAGGTACGCAACCACCTTTCACAGCGAACGGATACGGAAACAGGATAACGTCGGCTGATGAAAAGTCCTTTCGTGTTTCATCGCCCTCACGAAGTCCCAGCGTGGAAACCTCGTATCCATCCTTTTTCAGCATGCCGGCCAGCAGCAGCGTCCGCTTGTCTCCGCCAACAAACAACAGTTTCAAAATGAAAATCGCCTCCCGCCGATGCAGTATTACTGCATCCTATGCAGGAGGCGATCAAAGGTTACAGCTTATGAATGATGCGGTCCGTCAGCTTCTGTTCCTCACCGCAGAGCGTGATGGTGAGCGCTTCGCCTTCCAGCAGTTCCACACAGGCTTCTTCAGGCCTCACGCTTACGCGGATGATGCGGCCGCGGTAATGGAACTGGAAAGCATAACCCTTCCATTCATCCGGCAGGAAGGGGCACAGCGACAGCCCTTCAGCAGTGCGCATGCCGGCAAAGCCCTGTGCAATGGCCAGCCAGCTGCCTGCCATGCTGGTAATGTGCAGGCCGTCTTCAGTATCATTGTTGATGTTGTCCAAATCCAGCCGCGCCGTGCGATGGTACATCTCCATCGCCTTGTCATGATAACCCAGCTGCGCCGCAAGCACGCTGTGCACGCAGGGCGACAGACTGCTTTCATGCACAGTCATCGGCTCGTAAAAATCAAAGTTGCGGCGGATGGTCTCTTCATCATAGAGATGGTTGAGGAAATACAGGCCCTGCAGTACATCTGCCTGCTTGATAAAGCAGCTGCGCAGAATACGGTCCCACGACCAGTGCTGGCTGATGGGCCGCTGATCCTGCGGGATCTCACTGGCGGGCATCAGTTCCTTGTCCAGGAAATTGTCATGCTGCACAAAAATTCCGCGCTGCTCATCCACAGGATAATACATTTTCTCGACCACGTCGATCATATGGACAAGCTCTTCTTGGGTCACGCCCAGCTTGTCCAGCCTGTCTTTGGAGGCACGATGCGCCTGCGTGACAAACAGGCCGATGCTCCATGCAGCGATGCGGTTGGTGTACCAGTTGTTGTTGACGTTGTTTTCGTACTCGTTGGGGCCGG
This sequence comes from Clostridia bacterium, assembly GCA_017473345.1. Classification (GTDB taxonomy): domain Bacteria; phylum Bacillota; class Clostridia; order Christensenellales; family Aristaeellaceae; genus Limiplasma. Next base: position 53,888 of record JAFULL010000029.1, read on the forward strand.
TCACACCGTGGATCATGTACTTGTTCTGTTCAGGCGCAAAATGCACACGGTCAGTATAGAAGCGTGCAATACCGCACAGCACGTCCAGACCTTCCTTGCGCATATACTCATAGTCGCCGGTATAGGTGGCGTAGTTGAAAATAGCATGCGCGATGGCGCCGTTGCGGTGGATTTCCTCAAAGGTGATCTCCCACTCGTTGTGGCACTCAATGCCTGTGAAGGTCACCATGGGATACAGCGCGCCCTTCAGATCCAGCTGACGGGCATTTTCATAAGCGCCGTCCAGCTGTAGCCAGCGATACATCAGCAGCTGGCGCGCCACATCCTGTCCGGCAATGGCCATATATACCGGCAGACAGTATGCCTCAGTATCCCAGTAGGTGGCTCCGCCATATTTTTCACCGGTGAAACCCTTGGGGCCGATGTTCAGCCGTGCGTCATCGCCAGAATAGGTGCTCAGCAGCTGGAACAGATTAAAGCGAATGCCCTGCTGTGCTGCATCGTCGCCCTCAATGGTCACGTCGCAGCCTTCCCAGCGTGCCTTCCACGCTGCGGTATGATCCGCGCGCAGCTCGTCATACCCCAGTTCACGCGCACGGGAAGCCGCACGAAGGGCAATGGTGGTCAGCACCTTTTCTTCATAATCGCGGCTGGTAAAGCACAGCGCAAACTTCTCCATGGATACCATGTCGCCTGCTTCAACGTAACCGGAGTAGATGGACTCCACATAACCGCTTTCCATTTTGCGGCTTTCCATTTCCAGTCCATCCGCCCAGCAGCTCATGGCAGCTGCAACAGCAAATCGGGGCGCATCAAAAGTATTCTCTTTGGTTTTGGTCAGCAGCGCTACGCCGTCCTCGCCCTCTTCTTCAGCCAGCATATCCCAGAAAGTCTCGTCATAGTTGCTGTCAAGGTTGCGCACGTTGGCGTCCAGATAAGGGCGCAGCACAATATGCGCATCATATTCAGGCATCAGGCTGTAACGCACGGCCAGCAGTTCCTTCTGCGAAAGCGACACAAAGCGTTCCGCCTTTACCGCCACACGCCCCTTTGCAGTCTTTACCACAAACTTGCGCAGGAACAGGCCGGTTTGCATATCGAGTTCGCGGGTAAATTCCAGTACTTCAGCCCGGTTCAGATCAAGCGGTTCTCCGTCGATCTCCACGTGGATGCCGTTCAGACGTACGCAGTTGACAGCCTTTCCGAAATAATGCGGATAACCGTTTTTCCACCAGCCCACGCGCGTTTTATCAGGAAACCACACGCCGCCGACATAGGTACCCAAATGGGTATCACCGCTGTAGTCCTCTTCAAAGTTGCCGCGCATGCCCATGTAACCGTTGCCGGTAGACGTCAGGCTTTCAAAAAGGCGCATCTGCTCCTTGTGAAGCGTTTTTTCAGCGATCTTCCATGGGTGAATTTCACAAATCATGTCTAAAGTCTCCTTTTTGCAGGCACATCATTCTGCAATTTTTGATGGTAACGCATTTATGCGGTCTTTGTCAAGCCGCCTGGAGATGAGAGGAACAAACACCAGGGAAAAACACAAAAGACCTGCAGGTGCATAAAGCCTGTCAACAATGCCCGTAAACCCGATGGATGAGACCATCACCAGCACCGTCAGCATAAAACCATTGGCAGCAGCACGCCTGATGAACAGTTTTGCCATTGCCTCCCGGATGGCAAGAACGATCGATACCAGCGTTGTAAACACCGACAAATAAAGCACGCCTGCACTCAGCAGGTATCCGTTTCGTCCAAAGCGGCTCAGTAATCTCACGATTGGAAAAGGCTCTTCCAACAGCTGCGGATTTCGCGTATACAACAGATGGGCACAGCCAAGCAGCACAGCCATCAAGCAACCGAAACCTGCAGCCAGCGTCCAATTTCTCCGTTCTTCCGCCTGTGCACATCTGCATACTACTCCCAACGCCAATGTCATATTCATGGATGCATAGGCCATGCTGCACACCGCTGCCAGCAACAAATTTGTGTCCTTCATCACTACCATTGTAGTTTCTGCAGGTTCAAACAAAAAAATCAGCCCAATCGTTGTGGCCAGTAAAACCGTTGTCAATATTCCACTCAGCCAGCTGAGCGGGCGCAGGCTGCCGAAGCTCAGCATCCACGCTCCTGTCAGTGTTCCCAGCAGTCCAATGGAATATGCCTGTCTGTCCGGCCATACCATCTCGATCATATGACCTGCTGCAGAGAGCATTGCGCCGCCAGTCAGCAGCATCAGCATCAGCGTGCACATTCGTGCAGCAGTTCCCAAAAGAGCATACCATCCGTCCTGATCCGTCTGCTTTGCCGCGCCTTGCAGGCAAAGCGAACATAAAAAAGCCATCGTCCCCGACGACAGCCCAATCAGCCACCAGCCATGTATACCATAGCGTGTAAAAAAAGCGATCACCTCGCGACCGGATGCAAACCCTGCCCCGATCACCGCTCCTGTGCATGCAACCAAATCAGCAACTCGACTTTTCTTCATTCCTGTCTCACCCCTTTGCAAAAGGGTATGCACAGGCGTTCAAAGATAGAGCAACGGCCTCCGGACGATCGCCGGAGGCCGCCAAATTGTTGTTTACTTGCGGGTGGGCCTTCTGAGGAAGGCAGGCACGCCAAGGTTGTTCTTTTCAACCGTGGGCTGCGCAACGGGTTCGGGCTGAACGGGCTGCCGCACAGGCTCGGCCTGCTGCATGGCGGGCTGCTGCGTCTGGAACTGCTGACCGTACTCAACGGGAGCGGCTGCGGGCTGCTGAGCCGCCTGATACTGCTGGCCATACTCCATCTGGCTGAACTGAGGCGCCTGATAAGTCTGACCATAAGCGGTGGGATAAGCCTGGCCGCCCTGCATCTGAGGCATAGCAGGAGTGCCGGGAACGGCGCTGCCGCCCATGAAGCTGCCAAAGCTGCTTTCGTCATCCATGGGCATATTGAAGCTCATATCCTCATAGGAAGGAGTGGGATACTCCTGCTGCACCATGGGGCTGCTGCCATAGGCAGAACCAGCGGCGCTGCCGCCAAAGCTGCGGGTCCAGTCGCGTTCGCCGGCCTTCTTCTTGCTGTCTTCCTTCTTGGGGAAGGGCGTCTTTTCAAAGCCGGTGGCGATCACGGTGATGCGCACTTCGTCGTTGAGCTTTTCGTCGATGCCGGCGCCGAAGATGATGTTGGCCTCGCTGTCAGCTGCCTGCATCACCAGGTTGGCGGCTTCGTTGATATCGATGATGCTCATGTCCTCACCGCCGGTGATGTTGATGAGCACAGCGCGGGCGCCGTCGATATTGGTCTCAAGCAACGGACTCGAAATGGCGTTCTTGGCAGCTTCCACCATGCGGTTTTCGCCCTTACCAACGCCAATGCCCCTATGGGCCATGCCGCCGGATTCCCGAACGGTCTTCACGTCGGCGAAGTCCAGGTTGATCAGAGCAGGCACGGCGATGAGGTCGCTGATGCCCTGAATGCCCTGACGCAGCACGTCGTCGGCGATGCGGAAGGCTTCGAGCATGGAAGTGCCCTTGGTAACCACCTGCAGCAGACGGTCGTTGGGGATGACCACCAGGGTATCCACGCGCTGCTTGAGGTCGATCACGCCCATTTCGGCATTCTTCATGCGCTGCTTGCCCTCAAAAGCAAAGGGCTTGCTGACCACGGCGATGGTCAGGCAGTTCATGTCGCGGGCAATCTCCGCTACGATGGGAGCCGCGCCCGTGCCGGTGCCGCCGCCCA
>JAFULL010000030.1 GCA_017473345.1 Clostridia bacterium
CAACCACGAAGTGATGGAGAACGGCGCCATCGCCACCAAGGCTGCTGTGGCTCCCGACATCCAGAACTCCGGCATGAACATCGACTACACCATCACCATCAACGGCCTCAACCTGTTCGACACCGAGCTGACCAACAAATCGAAGGCTCTGAACTACGCTGGCGTTGAGTCCAAGTATGTTGAGATCGCTCTGGCCTGCTCCACCAACGAAGGCCGCACCGTGGGCCACTTCAACGTTGGCGCCATCGAGGCTGAAGAGGGCGTGGGCACCAGCCTGACCGAAAAGCGCGACACCTTCCTGTGCCAGGCTGTGGTCGCTTCCGAGGCTGAGTTCGACGCTGTTTATGATGCTGGCATGGAGGACTACCTGCTCTCCGGCGGCCAGGCCATCATCGACGAGCGCGCTGAAAAGCTGGGCAAGTAATTAAACGTCGAAAAAATTCATTGGGGGGAAGCGCTTCGGCGCTTCCCCTTTTCAAAAGCGGAGGTACGCACTGTGGAAAGACTGTTCAACGACGGCTGGCTGTTTGCCAAAACGGCCAATGAATGCATCCCTGACGAAATGGATTTTGCCCCGGTGTGCCTGCCGCATGACTGGCTGATCGGTCAGGCGGAAAAACTGTACGAGTGCAGCGACGGCTGGTACCGCCGCATGCTGTATGCTGAAAACGACGGCTGCAAGCGTGTGCTGCGCTTTGACGGCGTGTATATGAACTGCGACGTGCTGGTCAACGGTCAGAAGGTCTGCAGCCACCGCTATGGCTATACCGCTTTTGACGCCGACCTTACGCCTTTTCTGCATGCGGGCGAAAATGAGATCATGGTGCATGTGCGCTTTGTGAGTCCCTGCTCGCGCTGGTATTCCGGCGCAGGCATCTACCGTGACGTCACGCTGTATACGCTGCCGCAGGATCACATCGTGCCCGACGGCGTTTATGTGTACAGCGAGCATACGGCGGATGGCTGGACGATGCATGTATCCGCCGAGGTATGCGGCAGCGGCGAGGTGACGCATCGCCTGTTTGATGCGCAGGGCTGCGTGGCGGCGCAGGGCAACGGCGCACAGTGTGCGCTGCAGGTTCCCGATGCAAAGCCGTGGAGCTGCCAAACGCCCTACCTGTATACGCTGGAAACGGCGGTGGGGGAACATACGGTGCGTCAGCGCGTGGGTCTGCGCACGGTGCGCTTCACGCCGGACGCCGGTCTGTTTGTCAATGATGAGCCGGTCAAGGTGCATGGCGTGTGCCTGCATCACGATCTGGGCGCGCTGGGCGCTGCTTTCCACGAGCCTGCCGCCCGCCGTCAGCTGCGCGTGATGCAGCAGATGGGCGCAAACGCTCTGCGCACGGCGCACAATCCGCCTGCCCGTCAGGTGCTGGATCTGTGCGATGAAATGGGCATTCTGGTCATGAACGAAGCCTTCGATATGTGGCGGCACAGCAAGAATACCTACGATTACGCCCGCTTCTTTGAAGAATGCGAGGAAATGGACATCGCCAGCTGGGTGCGGCGCGACCGCAATCATCCCTCGCTCATCCTGTGGTCCATCGGCAATGAAATTCTTGACACGCATGTCGACGCCGACGGCCCGGAGATCACGCACATGCTGGCGCAGCAGGTGTATCAGCATGATCCGGCGCATAACGGCGCGGTGACGCTGGGGCTGAACTACATGCCGTGGGAGGGCGCGCAGCGCTGTGTGGACGTGATCAAAAACGGCGGCTACAACTACGCCGAAAAGCTGTATGAATCGCATCACGCCAAGTACCCGGACTGGGTCATCTACGGCAGTGAAACGGCGTCGCTGGTGTCCAGCCGCGGGGTGTATCACTTCCCGGCGGATACGCCCATTCTGTCCGACGTTGATCTGCAGTGCTCGGCGCTGGGCAACAGCCTGACAAGCTGGGGCACCAAGGACATCTGCAGGCTGATCGTGGACGACCTGAACACGCCGTATTCGATGGGCCAGTTTTTGTGGAGCGGCATTGACTATATCGGCGAGCCCACGCCCTACCATACGCGCGGCAGCTATTTCGGCTATGCCGATACCGCCTGCTTCCCCAAGGATCTGTACTATCTGTTTCAGTCCATGTGGACGGCTGCGCCCATGGTGCACATCGGTGTGCACTGGGACTGGAATTCCGGCCAGCTGATCGATGTCAATGTCATGACCAACGGGGCTGCCTGCGAGTTGTTTTTGAACGGCCGTTCGCTGGGACGCAAGGTTGTGACGCGCACGGCGGAGGGATGCCTGCCGCGCTGGCGCGTGCCGTATGAGGCAGGCGTGCTGCGCGCAGTGGCCTATGATGCGGATGGTCAGCCAATTGCTGAGGCTGAACGTCATTCCTTCGGCGACAGCCGCCGCATTGTGCTGAAGGCAGAGCAGACGGTGCTTAAAGCCGACGGACGCGATATGGCCTTTGTGGAGATCTCCACGGTGGATGAAAATGGTCAGCCTGTCGAAAACGCCGTCGACCGCATGCAGGTATGTGTCAGCGGCTGCGGCGTGCTGATGGGACTGGACAACGGCGATGCCAGCGAGACCGACCAGTACCGCGGCACCAGCATGCGGCTGTTTGGCGGCAAGCTGCTGGCCATGATCGGCGCGCTGACGCAGGCGGGGGAGATCTGTGTGAAGGTTACCAGCCCCGGCCTGGAAAGCGCCGAGCTGGTGCTGACGGCTGAAAGTGCAGAAGTGAAAGAGGGCGTCGGTATTCGTCAGCCCTGCCCGGATACGCATGTGGAGCAGCCGCACCATGTGCGCCGCATCGAGCTGTTGCCCGAAGGCAGCACGAAACTGAACGCCGACCATCGCGAGGTCGCTTTCCGCTGGCGCTGCCTGCCCGAGGACGCCATGCCTCAGCCTATCCAGTGGCAGATCACCAACGCCGCCACTATCGCCGACGGCTGCGCACAGCTGGAGGTCGAGGATGACCGCGTCATCGTGCGCGCTGTGGGCGACGGCGTGAACTACCTGCGCGCCATGTGCGCAAACGGGGCCGATCACCCGCGCATCCTGTCGCACATGGAGGTCACCATGACGGGGCTGGGCACCCCCAACCGCGATCCGTATGACTTTGTCACCGCGGGCCTGTACGACTTTTCCTCCGGCGAGATCAGCCCCGGCAACGACAAGGGCATCGCCTTTGCCCGCGACGGCCGCAGCATGGCGGGCTTTGAACGGGTCGACTTCGGGCCCGACGGTTCGGACGAGATCACCCTGCCCATCTTCGCGCTGGACGGCAATTTCTATGAACTGGAAATGTACCTGGGCAATCCTGATGAAGGCGGCGAGCTGATCGCAAAGCTGCCGTATCAGAAGCCGTCCAAGTGGAATGTGTACCAGCCGGAAACCTACCGGCTGCCCAAAAGGCTCACGGGGATTCAGACCATCAGCTTTGCCATGGAAAAGAAGATCCACCTGCGCGGCTTCAGCTTCACCCGCCAAAGCCGCGCATGGCTGCCGCAGCGTGCGCTGGATGCGGATCTGGTGTACGGCGACAGCTTCACCCGCACGGAGGAGGGTATCGAAAACATCGGCAACAATGTGTCGCTGGTGTTTGACCGCATGGATTTCGGCGATGACATGCAAGTGCAGCTGGTCATCGACGGCGCAACGGCGCTTGACAACAACCCCATCACCATCCACATTCAGAATGCGGACGGCGCAGAGGTCAACGAGATCGCTGACTTCCGCAAGGGCAGCGGCCCCCAGCGCTTCCGCATCCAGACTCCGGGTGGAAACTGCACGGTCACCTTCGTGTTCCTGCCGGGTTCGCAGTTTGATTTCAAAGGGTTCCACTTTGAAAAGTAACAGCAAAAAACGGCGCGTTATGCGCCGTTTTTTTGTTGGGGGAAATGTTAGGTGCGGGTCGTGGGACGGATTTCGCTTGCTCGTACCCTGGTCGAAGCAGCCGTCTATCCTTTCACCGCACCGGCCACAATGCCGCTGACGATGTATTTCTGACAAAACAGATACAGCACCACAATGGGCACGATGGCCAGCACCAGCATGGCCATCATCGCGCCCATGTCCACGCTGCCATAGCCCCCGCGCAGGTACTGCACCGCAATGGGGATGGTGCGGTAACGCTTCAAATCCAGAATCAGGTAGGGCAGCAGATAGTCGTTCCAGATCCACATGGTTTCCAGAATGCCGGTGGATACCATCACCGGCTGCAGGATGGGCGCAACCACGCCAAAGAAGATGCGCAGCGGCCCGCAGCCGTCGATCATGGCGGATTCCTCAATCGCCACCGGCACCGACCGCATGTAGCCTGTGAACATGAACACCGCCAGCCCTGCGCCAAACCCCAGATAAATAACCGGCAGGGTGAACGGCGTGTTGAGCTGCAGAAGGTTGGCCACCTTGGACAGGGTGAACATCACCATCTGAAACGGCACCACCATCGAAAACACGCACAGCAGGTAGACGCCATGCGTCGCACGGGTCTGTACACGGCTGATGTACCATGCGCACATCGACGTGCAAAGCAGGATCAGCCCCACTGACAGCACGGTGATGATCAGGCTGTACGCTGCCGACTGTGCAAAGTTCGTCAGTTCCAGTCCCGTTGTATAGTTGACAAATCCCGCCCATGTGCGTGCTGTGGGCAGCGCAAAGGGCGCGCGGCTGATAAAGGCTTTCTTTTTGAAACTGTTGAGCGCCACCACGCCCAGCGGCCACAGATACAGTGCCGACAGCACCGTAAACAGCGCCGTCCAAAGGGCGCTTTGCATGCGTTTCATTGCTGCACCTCCCGGTTCCTGGTCCATTTCAGCTGCAGCATGGCGATGACTACCACAATGGCGCAAAACACCACTGCCTTGGCCTGCCCCGCGCCCGCCCAGCCTGTGCGTCCGTAAAAGGTGGAATAGATATTCAGCGCCAAAAGCTGCGACCGGTTCGACGGCATGCCCGCTGTAAGCGCAAGGTTCTGGTCAAACAATTTGAAGCCGTTGGTCAGCGTCAGGAACAGGCAGATGGTCACCGACGGCATCAGCATGGGCAGCTTGACATGCCAGAACGTCTGCAATGCCGTCGCACCGTCGATGGCAGCGGCCTCCAGTTGTTCGTGGGGGATGGACTGCAGGCCTGAGATGTAGATGATCATCATGTAGCCCATCTGCTGCCACAGCGTGACCACGATCAGCCCCCAGAAGCCGTACCATTCGCTGCTGACCAGCGTGAGACCCCACCGTGCCAGAATACCGTTTAAAATCACCTGCCACAGCCAGCCCAGAACGATGCCGCCGATGAGATTGGGCATGAAAAACACTGTTCGAAAGGCATTGACTCCGCGAAACGGCCTGACCAGCGCAAGCGCCACAAGAATGGCCAGCACATTGATCAGCGCCGTGGAAAGAAACGCAAACAGCGCGGTGTACCACAGCGCATGCACAAAGCTGTCGGAGGTGTCTGAAAAGGCGCGTATGTAGTTGTCAATGCCTGTGAACACGGCGTCCGACAGGGTGGTGAAGCTGCAAAAGCTCAGGGAAAACCCCATCGCAAACGGAATGACAAACCCGATCAGGCAGGCCAGCATCGTGGGCAGCACAAAAACAGGCCAGTATTTTTTGACCGCTCGTTCCATGAACGGCTCCTTTCCAATGGTTTATACAGCGGCTTCAGCCTCGGCGCGCCAGCCGTCCACAAAGGTTTTTTCCACGGCGTCCCATGTGCCGGTGCCCTGCGCGTATTCCAAAAGCGCCGCGCCCAGCAGGTTTTTCCAGTTTTCAGAGGGAATGGTGGTAAACGCCCAGCCCACAGGCTCGCGGCCGGAGGCAAGGTCGGCGGCTGCAGCACGCTGCAGCGCATTTTGCGGCGTGCTGTCGAAGTTGGAAAAGGGCGTTACAAAGCCCATGTCCTCGGTGAGAATGCGCTGCCCTTCGGGATCGGTTACCAGCCACTGCACAAACTGCTTCGTCGCCTCGACGTTTTCCGGGGCGGCGTTTTTGTTGATGCACCAGTAATTCTCCGAACCTGTGCACAGCCCCTGATCGTCTTCTCCCGGCACGCCGATGTAGATGGGGATCATCGTCAGGTCGTCATCCGTCAGCCCCTCTGCCGTCACGTCCTGATAGGCCCATGTGCCGTTCTGATAAAACACGGCCTCGCCAAGCGCGAATTCGGAGGCTGCATCCTCGCCGGTACGCGCGCCGATCACAGCGGGCTCGCAGGTACTGTTTTGCAGGTACACATCCCAGATGCGTTTGTAGCCGTCCAGATAGGTTCCCTCGATGGAAGCGGAGTCGGAAATGCCCTTCATGCGGTACTCCCAGTAGATGGGCAGATTGGCCAGATGTGTTTTGAACCGCCAGTCGGAGGAAGGATCCATGCCGCTGGAGGCAAAAGCACCGCGAATGCCCAGCTCTTCCCGCCGTGACTGAATGTCCTCGGCGATGGTTTTAAGCGACTGAAAGCTATCGATGTCCTCCGGGCGGTAACCGGCTTTCGCCAGCAGCGTTTTGTTGCAGATAATGCCGTAGGTTTCAATGGCATAGGCCACGCCCAGCACCTGTCCGTTATGAAACAGCGCGAAGTCGTCGCTTTTCAGGTTCTGGTACAGCGCTGTGTCACGCAGATCCAGGCAGCTGCTGCGCCATGCGCGCAGGCTGACTGGGCCGTTTACCTGAAACAGCGTGGGCGGATCGCTCTTGGCCATTTCGGAGCGCAGGGTGTCTTCGTAGGTGCCGCTGGCGGCAGTGACCACCGTGACCGGCACGCCGGTCGCGCGCGTATAGGCTTTCGCTGCGGCATTCCACTGGGCGCTTTGTTCGGGCTTGAAGTTGAGGTAGTATACGCCGGGGCCGTCGGCAGCAGGTTCGGCCTGTCTTCCGGCTGAAATAAAAAATACGATCAGTCCTGCAGCTGCCAGCACGGCCAGCAGGACGAGCAGCTTCTTCATGGCTGTCGCTCCTTTGGATGAGGATGAGGAAGTTCCATGAGGTAGCTTTTGCCGTATGCGCAGGAAAAATACGCAAAAAAAGAAGCGATGACGGTTTGTCATCGCTTCGGATGGTATGTTTTAGCAGCGGGAGATCAGCGCGCGGCCCACGCCCATCAGGGTGACGGTGGGGCAAAGTGCAGGCAGCAGCACGGTATCGCCGGCGTTCAGGGCAATGGCGTCGCCCTCCCAGCTCAGCAGCAGGCTGGACAGCGCCGTAAGCATCCGGAAACTGCTGTGATTGGGCGCAAGCTCGCACTCGCCGTTGACCAGCGCGCATTCCAGACGGAAGGCGGGCACGTCCAGCAGGTTGACGATCTCGTTGTTGCCGCTTTCGGGCATCTGCGCACGCTGGCCCTTGAGCGCGGGATCGATCACGTCCAGCGACTGGCGGATGTGCAGCGGGCGCTTTTCGCCGGCGGCGTTGGTGCGGTTGTAGTCCCACAGACGGTAGGTGACGTCGCTGGACTGCTGGATTTCATACAGCAGGATGCCGCCGCCGATGGCATGCACCATGCCGGCGGGCATGAAGTACACGTCGCCGGGCTTGACGGGCACGCGCTCGATGAGGGCCTCGACGTCCTCGCCGCCGGTAAGGGCCTTTTCAAGCTGCTCGATGGTCACGCCGTCCTTCATGCCGTAGAGGATGCTGGCGTTTTCCTCGGCCTTGAGGATGACCCAGGCTTCGGTCTTGCCAAACTTGTTTTCATGTTCGCGGGCATAGGGGTCGTCCGGGTGCACCTGCACGCTGAGCTGTTCCTTCGCGGCCAGCAGCTTGAGCAGCAGCGGGAACTCCTGACCGACGCAGTCGCCCACCAGACGGGCGCCTTCGCGGCCGATGAGCTGGGTGAGGGTCTCGTTCTGGGAGGTGCGGCTTTCCAGCTTCGGGATGGCGCTCACTTCCAGCGCCTCGCCGGTGCGGTCGTCGGGAATGTCGCGGCCAAAGACGGTGCTGAGCGCATCGCCGCCCCAGGGGGTCATGTCGCCGTGACGGTAGGCGGGATACATGCGGATGGGCAGCATGGGGCACTCGGCGCTCAGCGGCAGCTCGTAGCAGATGTAGTCCATGCCGAAGTTTTCAAAATGGATGGTGCCGACCTTGCGGGTCATGGCGGAGGCGAAGCAGCGCAGCATGCTTTCGTCCTCGCAGCTGATGTCCACGCGCAGGCTGTCATAGCCAAGGCGCAGGGCCTCTTCCTTCACAAAGGTGAGGATGCGGCGGGCCATATCGCTGCCAAAAACGCCGGGCAGGATGGCGAAGCGGTGCAGAGTGGCGGGCTTGACGCCGTAGTGCCATTCCATATGGCTGTATTCCTCGGCCATCTCATTGCACAGCACGAACGCGCCGATCAGCTTGCCATCCTCCTCCACGCGGTAGAGCACGTCCGCCCTGATGTCCTTTTCCAGCTGGGCGCTGGTGGGATAGACTTCCCACTCCCACTGCTTCAGACTGCTTTTGTGCATATCGGCGATCACGGCCTGATACAGCGCGCATACGTCTTTGAACTGTTCGTTTTTCACCTTGGAAAACTGGATGCTCATCGTTTTTCCTCCGTATCTGTGGGTTAGTCATTTGCAGAAGGCTCTGTCAGCATGGACTGCTGCAGGGCGTCGAGAAGCTGTTCTTCGTGCGCGGCCGGACCGATGACGGCGTACACCGCCGTGTCGCTTTGGCCAAAGATGCAGATGGTGCTTTGATTATCCATGCGCGCTGCGTTCAGTCCGCCCAGCGTGTACAGCGACGTGGCATCCAGCTTTGCGCCGGGCAGCGACAGCAGCGTGACCGCGCTGGTGGGGCGAATGCTTTCTGCCGTCAGCTGCGTTCCGTCCGGCAGGGCATAGGTCAGCGTGACGCGGCGGGCATAGCCGCCCTCAAAGGCGGTATCGTAAATGCGGGCCTTCATCATACTCAAGCCGCTTTGCAGGGAAAGCACCGGCTGGCCGAAGGTGTCAGCCAACCCCTGCACATTGGTTTCGCCGGGGGATTCCAGCGGGCTCATGGGCATCTGGATGGTATCTTCCACAACGGCAGCGCTCAGCTCGTCCTGTGCTGGTTCGCCCAGCAGCAGAAAGATGTAGCACAGCACCAGCGCAATGACGAGCAGCACTGCCATGCCCACGCGCGTGAGGATGCGCCTGAGGGCGGACGGTTTTCTGACCTCGGTCTCTTCCTCGCCGACGGGGCGCTGCTCAACAGGCGGCTGCGGTTGGGGTTTGTGTTTCTGTGGCAAGATGGATCCTCCTTTACTGCGGGCCGGGAACGGGGCAGTCCAGCTTTTGCAGCGCTTCGTCGATCCACTGGGGCTCACCGCCCGTTTCGGTCAGGAAGGCGCTGTAGAACGCTTCGGAAAGCATCAGGCGC